>JBDQHQ010000024.1:0-14770 GCA_040264795.1 Akkermansiaceae bacterium
GAAGAAAGGGGAGGCCCGTAAGGGTTTCTGGTTAGACCTGGATGCAAAAGTGATGCATCAATACGCTGAACAATGGTTAGCCCTCCTTGAGGAGAATGCCGAGGACTTGATGTCTGATGTCGAGTTGGAGGACTTTGATGCCAATAAGGAAATGATGAAGACGGCTCTTGATGCCTTGGCCGCTCTGGATGGTTGCACTTACCACGCTCGCCAAGTCAAGGGGCAGTCTAGGATTTCGTTGCATCTCAAAACCAAGTAACATCAATAGCGAGCGATTGTAATATTTCAACGAGAGGGTTTTCTGTATCAGGAAAACCCTTTCATTGCTTTTCCGAGCCATGTCAAACAAGAGCGTTTTATTTATCTGCACTGGCAACACCTGCCGCAGCCCCATGGCAGAGGCGCTATTAAGAAAGGCTACAGCCAACAGTCCGGAAGTTATAGTTGGTTCCGCAGGGGTGGGTGCATTACCCGGCCAGCCTGCGAGTGGGGAGACTCTTAGTATTCTCAAATCAAGGAAAGCCACGCTTGCCAACTTCAGAAGTAGGCAAGTAGACGAAGATTTAGTTTCTAATGCTGATCTGGTCATCGCAATGACGAGGGCTCACGCGGCAATGGTGAGTCAATTTTTTGATGATGCACGTGACTCAGTGAATTTACTTTGTGACTTTATTGACGAAGGTGAGGGGCTTGCTGGTGTTGATGTGCCAGACCCGATTGGTATGGGCCACGAAGCTTACGAAGAAGTAGCTAAAGTCATTGAGCTCGCTATCCCCGGTATCATTCGCAAGCTTGATGAAGAGCAGTAATTGTGTAGGCGTGATGAACGACGATTGTCACATCAAGAAAGTAGCTCAAGAGTTCGCCATTGCCGGTGCATTCATAGAGGGTGAAGAAGTCCACAGTGGCCATATTAATGCTACCTACATGGCGACTTTTGAGACAAGTGACGGTAGGAGGCATCGTTACATCTTCCAGCGAATCAACGAAAAAGTCTTTAAGGATCCGCTCGCTGTAATGCGTAATGTGGAGATGGTGACCCATCATATCAATTTGAAGGTGATGCGTGTGAAACGAGACATGGATGGTCAGACGCTGAATTTATACCCCGCAAGGGGCGGGGGAGCCTACGTTCATGGCGAAGGCGGTGGCATTTGGCGGTGCTACAATTTCATCGAGGGGTGTCGAACCTATGAGATCATTGAGAATACGAGACAGGCCTACCAGGCGGCGCACGCCTTCGGGGCATTCCAGGACCTCGTGAGTGATATTCCCGTTGAAGACATTGAGGAAACTATTCCTGATTTCCACAACACCCCCAAGCGTTACGAGCGTCTGATGGAGGCTGTGCAAA
Organism: Akkermansiaceae bacterium; assembly: GCA_040264795.1. GTDB lineage: Bacteria > Verrucomicrobiota > Verrucomicrobiia > Verrucomicrobiales > Akkermansiaceae > Oceaniferula. The sequence goes on from JBDQHQ010000024.1 coordinate 1,355, forward strand.
AGGATCCTTGTGGTCGAGTTACTGGGGTTACTGCTGAAGTTGATTTTGTGAGGGATCGTGAGGGAATTGCGTCCAAGCTTCTTGATATGAGTCAGGCCGGGGTGTTGCCGGCGCGGATTACTCACAACGACACCAAAATCAATAATGTGATGATGGATGTGGCTACTGATGAGGCCGTATGTGTCATCGACCTTGACACGGTGATGCCTGGTTTGTCGCTCTATGATTTTGGCGATCTGGTGCGTACTGCGGTTAGTCCGGCTGCTGAAGACGAACGTGACCTTTCCAAAGTAGATCTCCGTATGTCGATATTTGAAGCCTTGGCAGAAGGTTACGTTGACGCCTGTGATTGTCTGTGTGATGCCGAGCTCGATAACCTTGCCTTTGCCGGTATCCTGATTTCCTTGGAGACGGGTATGCGATTTCTCACGGATCACCTGGAGGGCGATGTGTATTTTAAAATCCAGCGTGAAGGGCAGAATTTGGATCGTGCTAGAACTCAGTTCAAGCTTGTGGAGCTTCTTGAGGGCCAACAGGAGCGCATGGAGTCGTTTGTTAAACGCTTGGGGAGAGCTCGCAGATAGTGCCAGCTACCTGAGCATGGCAGCTGCTTTTTTGACTGCCGAAATGAATAAGGAAACCTCCTGTTCTGTATTGTAGACGGCAAACGATGCTCGAACTGTGCCGGTTATACCATAGCGGGCCATTAGTGGTTGGCAGCAGTGGTGTCCGGTGCGCACCGCAATACCCATCTGGTCAAGAAGTGTACCGAGGTCATAATGGTGAATACCCTCAATGAGAAACGATACGACTGCGGCTTTATTTTGGGCTGTGCCGTATAGTTTGATCCCTTCTATATCGTTTAATGCAGCTGTGGTTTGTTCCTCAAGGATACGCTCATGTGCAGCGATTTTGTCCATGCCGATTTCATTCATGTAATCCACGGCACGAGCCATAGCAATAGCACCCTCAATGTCAGGTGTGCCAGCCTCATATTTAAAGGGTAGATCATTGTAGCTGGTGTGTTCAAAGGTCACCTCCTTGATCATCTCCCCGCCGCCTCGCCAAGGTGGAAGTTCATTCATGATGGACTCTTTGCCATAAAGGATGCCTATGCCGGTAGGGCCATAAATCTTGTGTCCCGAGAAAACGTAAAAATCACAGCCAATACTCCTTAGGTCCACAGCCATGTGAGGAGCTGCTTGGGCTCCATCAATCAGTACGAGTGCATTGTATTGCTTTGCTAGTGTCGTGATGGACTCGACAGGGTTAACCGTGCCTAGTGAATTGGATACATGGGTTATGGCAACGATTTTAACACGATCATTGAGCATGTTTTCGTAAGTTTCAATATCAAGTGTGCCATTATCGAGAATGGGTATGATTTTCAGTTCCGCGCCAGTGCGCTGGCAAAGCATTTGCCAGGGAACAATATTCGAGTGATGTTCCATCGCGGAGATGAGAATGGTGTCGCCAGGATCGATCTTCCCGGAGAGAGCAAGGGTATTGGAGACCAGGTTGATGGAATCTGTGGTCCCAGCCGTAAAAATGATTTCATGATCATGCTCAGCTTTGAGGTGGGCTGCAATCGTAGAGCGTGCAGCTTCATGAGCCGCTGTCGCTTCTCTGGAAAGCTTATGCACCGCGCGGTGGATGTTGGAATTGATTTGGGAATAATAGCGGGAGCTGGTGTCGATAACTTGGTTCGGAGTGTGGGAGGTTGCTGCATTATCGAGATAGATCAGCGGGTTGCCGTTGATTTCCTGATGAAGTATCGGGAAGTCTTTACGGATGAGAATGGGATCAATACCTGACATAATGCTGGTTTGGTTTATTTAAAGAGGTTCACACTTAATTTTTTAATCGTCTCAGATGATATGAGAAAATAGTTGTTTTCGTCCTCTTGGTCGGGACTGAGGGGGATACTGTCTATTTTGCAGAAGTTGATGTAGCCGCCCGGAGTTCTTGCAACTCTGAGGGTTTTGACCACAGGGGGTAGATCGTTTCCTTCGTCATCCTGGCGACTGAGGCTGACACTGATGATGATGTCGGGATCTTCGAGTGCGATTATCGCTTGAGGATGCATGGGTCCGAGCCATCGGTCGGCTTTAAGTGAGGTAATGGATTCAAGTAACTTGTCGGCCCTGTTTGGATTGAGGCTGCCGGTTGCATTGACTCCGTCCTGTTCTGCCCGCCAGATGCCGGTGAAGTGATTGTAGCCCAGGTTGACCTTGGCTTCACCTTTCTTTTCAATGCTAATGGCTGTGATATCAACTTTAGGGATGTGCCAAACGTATGCGGTGCGCCATTGCCATGGATGTAGAGCTATTTTAGCTAGAGTTTCAGAGCTGATTTGCCAGATGTTGGGTTTACCAACAATATGAGCGTAAATGTTTTGCTGCTCGGGATCACGCCCAAATGCCACCCTCATGCCTTCATTATTAAAGCTGATGAATGCTATTTGCAAAAAAGGTTGGTTGAGCCCGTAGGGGGTGAGATCCGTAGCGGCATCTGTGACAAATTTCTGAATCTTGTCTTTGGTAACTGCGGTCATCAAATTAATCACTGAATTCTGGTTGGCTTCCTCACGCCCTGATCTTCGAAGTACTCGCCATGTGGTTTTTGGGGTGCGCTCCAGCATGACAGGCATTAAGCCAGTTGGTTTGATGATGATGGTCTTGATCTGTGGCCCGTTGAGGTGAGTCATGGTTTTTGAGCGCAGGTCATTGACACCTGATTGAAGCTGACTCAGTGAGCTTGTGTCCGGTAATGCTGCGGCAGCAGTCAGCGGTAATTCAAAGACAGCGTCTGGCCGATCGCTGACTGTGGCTAGCACTGTGCTATCACTTTCTTCAGCCGGAGGATAAATACGAAGGATGCTTTCTTTACCTGTATCAGCAAAGCGAAGAGACAGTTCGCGAGCTTGTGCGGTACTATCTTCTCCGGTTGGAAGCGTTACATTGGCCCGGTCCTCAACCCGAATGGCAGTCAATTTAGCCAAGTCAGTAAAAAGTGTATTCAGGCTTGCCGGATCGACCCTGAGCTCCAGAGGTTTACTGATCGCCCATGCTGAGTTTATGTCTTTTCTTGATATAATGACGTCGCCTTGAGTGTTCTGAATATTAATCTTATCCAGGTATTTGGGGTTGAAATAAAAAGGGTGGTGATCTCTAAAACGCTTGAACTGATCATTGAAAAGCCGGTGAATTGCATCAGCTGATTTTTCACTGCACACGTAGATATTTTTTTCCAAATCCTTGCCTAGAAGCTGAATGAAAATAGTAGGCATTAACTCCCGGGTATCTTCATTCTTAATATGCCATGCCGCTTGCCTTCCAATTTGGTAATCGGCAATGGCTTTGCCATTTGTGTCCCGCATAGTAATGCGAACATGATTATCGCGAAGCCCGCATTCTTCTAATTCAAGCTCACGACGTGGAATGACATCTTCCACTTGGAGCAATGCTGTAAACTGAACGAGAGCCCTCAAGTAGAGAGGGTCAACACGGTCTTGCCAAGGTTTGGTCGCAAGCCATTGATTATTTTCAACAATGAAATTAGCAAGGTCACCATCACTGTTCGTCAGTGTAATTTGCCTGACTTTATCCAGAGCCTTGGTATCAAAGAGCTTCTCTCCCGGCTGAGAGCTTGTTTTGCCAAAAATCGAGTCTCGGTATTCTTCATCGGTGAACAGCACAGCTGCCGCGCTCAGAGCAAGAGCGATTACAGCAAGAAAGAGTGTGAAGGAGATGCGCACGATCAAAGAGTGAAAGCTATACGAGATGAACTGCTGGCCATTGAATCATGCGCGACGGGTGTTCCAGACTATTAATGATGTAAGTAGTGCCGCGGCGGGGATGAAAATGAGAACCACCTTGGTGATGAAGGAATTATGAGCAGCCAGAATCGTCATTTTGTGGCGGTAGAGTTTTTGGGGTCCGATACCGATAAGTTCCTCGCGACCTATCAGCCAGTTCACACTTGAGCGAATGAAGTCGGCCTGTTCGGGACGTGTTTTACGAGTCGCGAGAAAATCGGTATTTCCAATGACGACCATCTTGGAGACCAGATTTGCTGTTTCGTCGGATGTGGCTTGTCCACGAATGATCGCCGCGGATACATAGAGCGGCTCACCATGATCTTCCTCTGGGTTCCAGGCCGGGTTTTGCTCATTCAAGCGGGTTTCACCCCACCATCCTGACACAGCCTGTGCCAGCGCGATAGGTTGAATACGCATGTTAAGTAAGCGATCATCATTCTCTCTGACTTCAAGGCTGCAGCTGGGTCCCTCAAATACCGTCGATTTACCCTCGAGCTGGGTATTGATTTCAGCACCTCGCGAGAAGACGCTTTCTACATTGGAGAGAGTTTGGCCATTCTTGACGGTAATGATCCTGTCATTACGAGGAGTGATACCATAGTTGCGAAGAAAAATTCTTAAGTTGTCCAGTTTTGCTGTTGGATCCAAGGTGACTAGAATAGCCGATTGTTGCCTGTCCCAATATTCACCGAGGATTTTTAATTCCTTTTTAGTGAGGTCATAGCTAGGTCCGATTAATGCAAACCCCTCTGCATCTTCAGGTATGGCGTCTATCTCGGCAAGACGCACTGGAGAGAGCTCAATATTTTGTTCAAGTAAGATGCGGGTCAGAACAATCCATGCAGGCTCTCCGTCCACGGCATCAAGGTTCATTTTGTCGGCAGCAAGGTAGACTTTGCGAGGAGAACCCTCAATCGCTCTAATCAGATTTGAAGTAATGATGTCCTCGTCCTGCCAGGCGACAATCGCTTGCTCATCGTCTCTGAGATAGAGGCCGGAAACACGGACCGCGCGAAGGTGTTTCGAGCGCTCGTGCCTGCGGGCGTTGGTTTGTTCAGCTTCTGATTTGCTGAGTTCGGCGTTCAAGATGCTGGTGTCACTTGGCTGGTCAATATCAGCTGCCTCCTTAAGATCCGAGAAGCCATCGATAATCACCATGTCCTCACTGTATTTGATTCCATAGACAGCCTCTAATTCCAGAGTGCGGTCTGTTTGCCGGAGTGGGTCGACAAATTCGAGCCTGATGGCATCTCCCCCAATGCGCTTGTATTCATCAAGGAGGTTGTAAATTCTCGAGTAGTGAGGGGATGTGCGTCGCATCACCGCGAAGACGTGAAGAGGGGTTTCCCTGTTCTGGAGTGCCTGACCACTTAGAAACTTTTTGGTAGTGTCGGAGAGGGTGAAATCTCTTTTTTCAGTCAGGTCATACCGCTGATGATGAGTGCAGCTCAGATAGTTTGCGGCGATCACAACAATCACAAACAAGCTGATTTGAATGATGACATTCACTGTTTGCCCTGAGCGCCTTATGGGGCGTGCGGATGATTTGTATTTGGAGGTGTCAGACATGAAAATCTTGTGGGTGAAAGTCAGGCTTTCCAGCGCCGGAAATCCAAGGTCAGGTGGGTGAGAAACAGGAAGAATGCTGCCATGCTCAAGTAATACACGGCGGGCCGGGTATCGATGACCCCACGTGTGAACAGGGCTAGGTGTTCTTGAATAGCTACATAATGAAATACCGAGACAGCTTGGAAGCCCTCACCGGTGTAGTAGGGGACGAATCCAAGAAAAAAGAGAATGACGATAATGGCGATGGTAATAATGCCAGCGACTATCTGGCTCGAACTTAGTGTTGAAGCAAAACAACCAATGGCGATAAGAAAGCTGCCTATCAGCAGGAGAATGGCATAAGCCGCGATTAAGTGTCCCATTTCATAGGGCGCAGCATTACCGGTCACGGCAGTGAATATCTGCAAGTGCAGAAGAATAGGTAGCCATAGGAGTGCGTAAAAGGCGAAGGCAGCGCTGTATTTGGACAAAACAACCTGCACGCTTGTTACCGGCGCTGTCATTAATGTTTCCAAGGTGCCCGTTTTTTGTTCTTCGGCAAATAGCCTCATGGTCAACAGGGGGAAGATAAACAGGAAATAAAACCAGAAATTCGGTGAGCTGAATGATATGAAAAGAAAGTTTTCACTCGTCGGCGCATCTTTCATTTTCTCCATGGCTGTGGTCATGGAAAGACCCTGCATGAGAGATACCAGCCCCAGAATAACCCATCCAAAAGGAGTCAGAAAATAGCTCTTAAATTCTTTGCCGAAGAGTATGAAAAAAACGCGCATAAAACGGTAACAAAAGGTTAATCGGGAGATAGGCGAATTTCGTCTTTGGTAAAAGGGAATAGTCGCTCTTATTAGAGGTTTTCGGGCCCGAATGCATGGGGGATGAGCGTATCAAGGGTAGTCTCATGCGCTACGTTTCCCATTTCATCGGCTATGTAGACCTGCATCGTTGGATTGAACTCTGCCAGGACTTGACGGCAGGCTCCACAAGGAGCTGCGGAACCTTTGGTGCTTACGGCGATTGCTTGGAAGGACTTCACTCCCTCGGTGATGGCTTTGGCTACTGCTACACGCTCGGCACAGATACTCATGCCATAGGAAGCGTTTTCAACGTTACATCCTGTGTAGATTTCCCCGTTTTCAGCCAATAATGCCGCGCCGACCTTGAATTTGGAGTATGGGGCGTAGGCTCGAGTGGCTGCCTCCACAGCAATTTTTGCCAGTTCAATGGGATTCATGATGTTTGCTGCTTCTCAGAACCGATGATTTTAGCCGCTTGGAGTGCAATTTCCATCATTTCTTCGAAGCTTGATTTGCGTTCTTGCGCAGTGGTTGCCTCTCCACTACGGATATGATCCGATACCGTGCAAATAGCAGCGGCTTTGGCACCATACTCATTAGCTAGTCCATAGAGACCGGCTGCCTCCATCTCAATTCCGAGGATGTTCATTTTTTCCATCGTATCAAACATAGATGGATTTGGCGTGTAGAAGAGATCAGAAGAGAACAGGTTGCCATTTTTGACCTCAATATTGAGGTTTTGCGCAGCCAGATTGAGTGCTTCAAGTAATGAATAGTCTGCAATTGCTGCGTAATCGTGTCCTTGGAAGCGCTGGCGATTTACTCCGGAATCAGTGCTCGCGCCCATGCCGATGATGATATCGCGTATCTTGATCGAGGAGCATACTGCCCCGCAGCTGCCGACACGAATGAGGTTTTTGACGCCATACTCGGTTATGAGCTCCTTGGCGTATATCGAAATAGAAGGAATTCCCATGCCGCTGCCCATAACCGATACGGGGGTATTCTGATAGTGTCCGGTGTATGCAGACATGTTGCGGATGGAGTTGATCTGTTTGGCGTCGCTTAAAAAAGTCTCAGCAATGTATTGAGCGCGCTGCGGGTCTCCGGGAAGAAGGCATGTGGGTGCAAAGTCTCCGGCAAGGGCTTCAATGTGAGGTGTCATAAATGAATAAGATGTTGGAGTTGCAGGTCTTTAAAGGTCGAATGACTTACCGTGTTCGAAAGGTTTCAGTTTGAAGATTTTGGCAATGGTTTGAGCAATGTCTGCGAAGCTGTTTCTAAAACCCTGGTTGGTAGGCTGCATGCCCCTCTGGTGAAGTAGGATGGGTATGTGTTCGCGGGTGTGGTCCGTGCCATGCCAACTCGGGTCGTTGCCGTGATCTGCGGTGATGATGAGCAAATCATCCGCCTTCATTTTCGCAAATAATAAAGGCAGTTGACGATCAAATTCTTCTAATGCCTTGCCGTAGCCGATGACATCACGGCGGTGCCCGTAGAGTGCATCAAAATCAACAAAGTTCGTCATGATGATGCTGCGTGAGTTTTTGGAAATCGGGGTTTTCTCCATGGCGGTCAGTGTTTCGCTCCATAGTGCCTCGTGTCCGGAAGCGCGTATCTCCTCGCTCATGCCGGTGTGGGCAAATATATCGCCTATTTTACCTATGCCAATGACGTAACCGCCATCAGCAACAAGCTTTTGCAAGACGGTGGCTTCCGGGGGCTGAATCGAATAATCATGGCGGTTTCCCGTACGCTGGAAGTTTTCTGCGGAGGTGCCGATGAATGGTCGGGCAATAACCCTGCCGATATTGAGAGGATTGAGAATTTCCCGGCAGATTTCACATAAATCATAGAGCTTCTTGAGACCGAAGCTCTCCTCATGGCAGGCAATTTGGAATACGCTGTCTGCTGAGGTGTAGAAGATGGGTTTGCCTGATCTTAGATGCTGCTCGCCAAGACGGGATATAATCTCAGTGCCCGAAGCGTGGCAATTACCCAGATAGCCAGGTATGCCGGAGCGTCGCACAATCTCATCAAGCAGATCATCGGGGAATGAGTTCTCGTGCTGGGTGAAGTAGCCCCAATCCCATAAAACCGGAACCCCTGTCATTTCCCAATGTCCGCTGGGTGTGTCCTTGCCCGAAGAGATTTCTTTGGCGCAAGCGTATGATCCGATTATATTTTCAGGGATCTCAATACCGGCTGGAAACTTGCTAGTGCTGAGGTGGTAGGCATGCGCGAGTCCTAGTTTGGCGAGGTTGGGGATAAGCAGTGGTTTTTGCTTGGCGAAAACTTCTGCGATATGGCCGAGGGTGTCAGCACCCTGATCACCAAAATGCTCTGCATCCGCTGAGGAGCCGATGCCTAAGGAGTCCATCACAATCAAGATGATGCGGCGTATGTGCATTTTGGTTAGGCGATAGAGTCGGCTTTAATCAAAGATCTCGTAGATCGTTGATGGAGGGGGCTCATGGGTTTGCTTGATGATGATAGAGGATCTGAGGCTTTCAGCGGCCTGGTGCCATGATGATTCATCACGTGCGTGAACAATAGCCAATGGCTTATCTGTGGAGTCTCCCATGGAAATCACATTTTCCAAGCCGACAGCCGGGTCGATCCTGTCCTCAGCGCGGACTCTCCCGCCGCCAAGTTTGACTACAGAAAGCCCTACCGCCCGTGTGTCCATGGAGCTGACATAACCCTCACTATCATGAAATACAGGGCGAATGACGGGGGCTCTTGGTAATAAGCTCTCATGGTTTTCGATCAAGTCATTGGGGCCACCCAGAGATGAGACCATTTTGCCAAATATCTCAGCAGCTTTGCCGCTGTCCAAAGCCGCGTTGAGCAAGGATGTTGCCTCGTTGTGATTGCTGGCAAGTTTTGAAATGATGAGGAGTTCGGAACACAGGGCAAAAACAACTTCTTTCAACCTTCTTGTTCTTACTTTTCCGGTGAGGAACTCGATAGCCTCACTCACCTCCAAGGCATTACCCGCATGACGACCAAGACACTGATTCATATCTGTGATAAGGGAGGTGGTTCTGAGCCCCGTCGCATTTGCCACCTTGGTAATACTCAAGGCAAGATCTCGTGAGGCTTCATGACTTTGCATGAATGCTCCTGATCCGGTTTTGATATCCATCACCAGGTAATCGAGTCCTGCAGCAAATTTTTTGGATAGAATGGAGGCTGTGATCAAAGGAATCGATTCCACCGTGGCGGTGATGTCACGTGTGGCATAAAAGCGCTTGTCTGCAGGTGCAAGGTTGCCGGTTTGTCCAATGATGGCGACACCGCAATCCTGGACGGTTTTTCGAAACAGGGAAGTTTCAGGAATGGAATGATAGCCTGGGATAGAGTCGAGTTTATCGAGTGTGCCTCCGGTGTGACCCAGTCCACGGCCGGATATCATGGGGACATAGCCTCCGCAGGCGGCAATCATCGGGCCAAGCATCAATGAGACACTGTCTCCCACGCCACCGGTTGAGTGTTTGTCCAGTATAGGGCCGGACAAGTCGAGTTCTTGCCAACTGAGGACCTCACCCGTGTCTCTCATGGCAAGTGTAAGAGAGGCTACTTCATCAGGTCTCATGCCCTGAAAAAATACAGCCATGGCAAAGGCTGCTATTTGCCCCTCGCTAATGGAATCATTGGCGATGCCGTCGGCAAAATAGCGGATTTCCTCTTCACTGAGAGTGAGGCCATCACGCTTGCGGCGTATGATCTCCTGAGGAAGCATCACTTAAGAAAAAAGTTTGTTGATAAGCGGCCATATAATGGAGCCCAAATAGATGCCGAGAATACCCATTACCCCGGCAAGGGCATTTGGAGCGGGCAAGGGGAGTTTGAGAGCGGTGAATAGGATGCCAACCACGATACCCGTGATTAAGGAGAGAATGACTACGTTAATCATGTTCCCACCATACAGAGAGTGGGATGTGAGGTCGAGAGTGCGCTATGGTTTTTTCTATGCGCACTAATTGACTACTGCCCAAGGAGATTGAATACAGGTTGGGGGTAAATCCCCAAGATTAGGATCAACGCGGTAAGTATGATCAGGGCTAACTTGGTAATCACCGGTATGGCGATATCTTGCTCATTACTTGGAACATTCCAATACATGGCTCTGACCACCTTGAGGTAATAATAAAAACCGGCAGCCACACTGATAAAAGCGATGCCCAAGAGCCACCATGAGGTGCTGCTGGCAATGGCAGACTGGAAGATAAGAAACTTACCCCAGAAGCCTGCAGTGAGGGGGATTCCCGCCAGAGCGGCCATCGCAATGGTGAGAGTAATGGCGAGCAGGGGGCTTCGCTTGCCCAGGCCATTGAAGGCGTCAAGTTCATCACTTTCTTCCTCGCTTCGGATTAGGGCCAAGACAAAGAAAGCTGCGAAGGTCATTAGTAGGTAAGTAGCCAGATAAAATGAGACAGCAGTGTAGCCTTGCGTACCAACGCCCATAAGTAAAAAGCCTGCGTGTGCAATGGAAGAGTATGCCAGAAGGCGCTTGAAATTGCTCTGTGAGATTGCGGCCAGGTTTCCATAGATCAGGGTGGCGCCAGCCATGATGAGTAATACAGAGCGCACAGTGCCTCCGGTAGCATCCGCAGCTAAAAAGGGTGCCGTAACCGTCATTAATACGAGGAAGCCTGCAGCCTTTGAAGCAACAGAGAGAAATGCCGTGATAGGGGTGGGAGCCCCTTGATAGACATCAGGAATCCATAGCTGCATGGGAACGGCACCCACTTTGAAGCCCAGAGCAATAAGCATGAGGGCAATGCCAAACATGAGGTAGCCGGAGTTGTAGGCTCCATCCTCGAGAATGGATGGGTAGAGAGAGATGTCAGTGGTTCCCATTGAGCCGTAGATCCAAGCAATGCCATAGATCAGGAAGCCCGTTGATAAAGCGCCGAGAATGAGATATTTAACACCGGCTTCCAGTGAGCCGACATTGCGGCGCATGAATGCAACCATCACGTAGAAGCTGATGGTTACCAATTCAAGCGAGACAAAGATGGATACGAGGTCTGTTGCGGAGGCCATCCACATCAGTCCGGCACAGGCGAATACGGGAAGGCAGTAAAATTCACCGGTGCCAGACCCATCGTTGTCCCCAGCAGAAAACTTGGCGAGCACCTTACTGAAGTCAACCGTCATCAGCAGCACAAGGATCGTGCTGAGAACAGCGATGATCTTATAGAACCGGGCAGTTGGGTTATCACTGTAGAAACGACTCATCCAGTCAGGCACAGGACAGCACTCTGGTGCAGGGCAGAAAAGCATCACTAGAATCACGGTAAGGCCCAATGCGGCAAGGATGCCGATCTTGGACTTTTGGATGTTGCTGAAGGCCTCGTACATCAGTAGAAGCAGGCCAAAACCAACGGTGATGAATTCAATGAGATGCGCTTGCATAATGATTGTGGAGAATAGTCTGGGTAATACGGAAAGCTGATCAGTTGGAGAGGAACTGAAGGATGATTTTGGGATACAAGCCGACAACGAGAAGCGTGACCGCGAGGACGTAGGCCGGAATCCTGTCACAGTAGCCGATATCGTCGGCCCCCTCTGTGGATTTCACCAAGGGACCTTGGAAGGAGCTTCGAAAAGCACGCAGCATGTAGACAGCACTGATAACAACCCCCCATAAGGCGATAATCGTAGTAATTTGAACCCAGCCTAGTTTGACAACCCCATCTGCTGGATTCCAATCTGCGAAGCCAGCAAAGAAAACCATGACCTCACCCGCAAAGTTGGCAAGCCCGGGGAGGCCGATTGAAGCCATGCCGGCAAGGCCAAAGAGGAATGCGAGCGCAGGCGCGGTCTTGGCGAGCCCGCCCAGCTGGGAAATTTCCAAAGTGCCAGTTTTCTGCTCCACGACAGAAGTAAGAGAGAAGAGTAGGGCAATAGAGATGCCGTGGGCAAACATCAGCAGAACTGCTGCAGGCACGGCAATGCTATTGTCCGGATTGGCTGACAACGCTGCGATGGCCAGAAAAATGTAGCCCATGTGCATGACGGATGAATTGCCGAGCATCAGATCGAGACGCTTCTGGTTGATGGTAACCAAACCGACCCAGATAATATTACCCAGCAGAAGAACACATATCCAGGGTAGCCAATAGAGCATACCCTGTGGGGCGACTTTCATGGCAATGACCAGGATCCCATAAAGCCCGAATTTTTTCATGACCCCTGCATGAAGCATGGACACGGGGGTAGGAGCACTTGCGTAAGCAGGAGCAGCCCAGCTGTGGAGTGGGAACAGCGATACGAGTGTTCCAAAGCCAATGATAAGCAGAAGCGCAACCGTCTTCTGGTCAGCAGCCGGCAAAGCAGCCAGGTCCGCGAAAGCAAAGCTGCCGGTATGCAATGTTGCCATGAGTAGGCCGGCTAGCAAAATAATCGAACCGAAGGCGAGGTAGATGGTTATTTTCCATGCAGCTTCCTTACGATCGCCTCGACCGAGTATGCCAATCATCAGGAAGGTGGGGATGAGCGCTAGCTCATGAAAGGCATAAAAGAAGAAGACATCTGTGGAGAGGAATGCCCCGATAGCTCCGGCGGCAATCAGTAGGGTGCTTGAAAACCATAGCTTCTCACGCCCCTCTGGGCATTTACCGCTGTAGACAGCTGCCAAGGTCACAATGACACTGAGGATGAGCATTACGGCACTGATGCCGGAGATGCCAAGTGATAGATTGATTTCCGGGCTGGCCAGCACTTGGATGCTAAAGCCGGCAGAGCAGGCAGGGCAAGAAATCGCGTAAGTAGCCACCAGGATATTGGCAAGAGCTGCAACGACGGCAGTGAGTCTTGCAGGTGTGCCTCCGAGAATGGCAACCGCAGCCAGGAATGGAATGAGAATGAGAGCGAGGAGCATGATGGTGATGATCTGGTCTGATTTACCCGGTAAGATTTATTACTTTGAAGCAAAAACGGTGAAGTAGATGACGAGTAAGGCGCCTACTGCCATCAGAAAGGCGTAACCGCTCAGACTACCTGACTGGGCGTAGCGGCGGAAAAAGTTGCCGATGCCCATCGCAGAGCGCGACAGGCCGCCAACGATCATGGCATTGATAATGAAGGCATCGAAGAAGTGAATGATCGCCGCCAGTGCATCCGCTCTGAGCGAAACTCCGAGCCACAACAGTGAGCCACACAAGGGGAGAAAGGGCACCCCCTTCCTGAGTGCCTCCGCGTGCTCCTCGGCGGTCGCGCCAC
>JBDQHQ010000025.1:0-14727 GCA_040264795.1 Akkermansiaceae bacterium
ACTTGTCATACATGTCCTCAGGCAAGAAAGGAAAGCCAGTGGGGGAGAGTGGGTCAGGCATACCGGCGTTCGGGTAGCATGAGACGAAGGTTTCACAGCAGCGGGAGAGCTCCGCGATGAAGGGACGCATTTCATCTGGCCCCAGTGAGCAGTTCAGGCCTACAGCAAGAGGTTTGACGTGAGCCACAGCATTCCACAGTGCTTCTACTTTTTGTGCCGAGATCATGGTTTCACCACCACGCCCGACAGCGGCGGAGATGATAATGGGAAGGGTGAAGCCGTCTTCCTCAAAAACATCCTGGCAGGCGACAAGGGCGGCTTTGGAATTCAGGGCATCAAAAATGGTTTCCACCATGAGAATATCCACGCCTCCCTCCACCAAGGCACGGATCTGGCGCTTGTAGTCCTCATAAACCTGGTCAAAGGTTACCGTACGAAAACCCGGGTCCTCCGGATCAACGGCCGCATTGTTGAGGCCGACCGTCATGGGGCCGATTGCACCGGCAACATAGCGCTGTACTCCTGTGGCCGCACTTACTTCATCACAGGCAGCGCGGGCGAGCTTGGCGGACTCGATGTTAAGTTCATGAGCGAGTTCCTTGAGAAAAGGGTCATCCAAGACCTTCTGGTAAAAATCAGGATCCTTACGTCCCTCGCCAGATTCACGGGGGTCCTCCACGAAGAACTCAGACTGCGCAATCGAGGTAGCCGAGAAGGAATTGGTCTCGATGATGTCGGAGCCCGCTTTGAGAAAACGGTGGTGGATATCACTGATGACGTCAGGTCGGGTGAGGCTGAGGATGTCACCGTTGTTGAGGATATCCTTTTGGGTGTCTTTGAAGCGTTCCCCGCGTGCGTCCTCCTCGCTCAGTCCGTAACCCCGGATGGTGGTGCCCATGGCTCCGTCGAGCATAAGAATACGTTCTGTGAGGGCAGTAGTGAGTTCTGCAGTAGCGTCGGGACGTGGCATGAAAATCAATGAAAAGATGTGTGCTAAGCGCAGGGATGTGAAGGGCAGCTGCTCGGCAGCGCAGTGAATAAAGATTGAGTGGCGCAAGGTTAAGGATAAAAGCAGGAAAAACAAGAACAAATCTACATATCTTGATTTGTTGATTTGTTTGTTTGAGCGGGCTGCTTGTCACAGACTATGAAGAGAGTTCGCAAAGCATTAAAAATACAGTGATTACAGAGCCCGGAGAGCAGAATAATGAGGCACCCCCAAGTCCCGGGGAGAAATCTGCTGCGTCCCGCTTCAAGCCCATGAAAAGATGGCTGCTCGTTTTCATGGTATTTGTCATTTTGGCACTCGCTCTCATCAAGGCCTGCCTGCCTGCCATCGTGGAGAGTATCATTTACGATCAAGTCGAGGCTGCAGGATTCCATGATGTGGAGCTGCGAGTTCAGAGAGTGAGCTTGAGCAGTAGCTCTCTTAAACTTGTCTCAGTGACAGAGCAAGATTGGTGCGTTAGTGCCAGCCGTGTGCTGGTGAAATATGCGCTGCTTGATTTAATGGCAGGCAGGCTCAAAGGGGTGGTTATTGAGGGCATGGAAGTGGATTTGAAACTTCCGGAAGGGGAGGCATCGGGGCCGGGTCCTGACTTGATGTGGCTGCAGGATACTCCGGCCGTGATAGAGAATTTAGGTGGCGTGCGTGTCCACGGTGCCACCATTGCTGTTGAACGTGGTGGCCATCCATTGGTCAGAGTGAGCGATGTGGAGCTGAGTGTGGAACGCGATAATCATTCCGGTCCCGGTTTGCAGGGTGCTCTCCATAGCTCGGAGCTCCAGCTGCAAAAAGGTGATGCTGAGCTCATCATTACTGATGCCAGCCTGGCGTTTGAAATGGATGCTGGGCGCTTTAAGGCAGAGGGTAGCATGATGACGGGCGGTAATGAGATACCTGTCTCTTACCAGCACCAACTCGAGTATCTTGATGATGGCTGGGAGCTAGACGGTAGCCTGGAGGTGGAGCAAGCTCACCTCAGCAGCCCATGGCAAAATGCCGCTATTTTGATTGAGGAAATGGAGGGTAAAAGTGTTAGTGGTAAGGTCTCGGCAAAGATGAGTTTTTCTCTGGGCAAAGACCGCGCCTTACAAGCGGCGTTGGAGGCGAGCTTGAGTGATGGCACATTGGCGCGTGTTGATGAGCAGCCTTTCATTGAGGGCATTGACGCAGAGATCATGCTGGATTCAATGATGCATATTAGCACTACTGAATTCCACCGGGTCACAGCACGCAAGGCGACTGCCTTTGATGTTACGATGAGCGATCTGGCTTTGGATTACAAGCTGATGAAGAATGGTGATGTGAGCTTGCGCAATATGAGCTGCAAGGCCATGGGGGGAGAGGTATTGATTGATGATTTTGTTCTTCCCGGGGGAGATGCTGACTACGCATTTATCATGAGGTTTAAAAAACTCGACCTTGCGCTTTTGGCTGATTTGTTCCCCGGGTTCTCGGGTCGCATCAGTGGAACGATGGACGGGTTGTTACCTATTGAAAAGAGGCGGGGGGAAATCAATCCGGCTAAAGGGGGGATGTATCTGAGCCCAAAGACCATAGGGAAGCTGCGCTACGACGCAGGGGATAGTTTCAGTGCCGGGCTCGACCCCAAGACAGAGCGCTACCAGCAGATGAAAATGGTAGAGCAGTCATTACTGGATCTCGACCTCAAGGTGCTCAGTGTGCGCCTCTTCGACCCTCGTGATGGAGACAAGGCGCTAGTGCTGCGCCTCGAGGGGCATGCTCCCCGAGTGGAGGGCTCTCCACCCATTCATCTCAACCTCAACGGATTTAAACCGGATGATGAGACGGTGGATTTCTTTGACTTGCTGCTGCGCCATCGTGACAAGCTTGATTTTGGCCTCTAAGAGACAAGTTGATAAATTTCGTCTGTGAATTTGAATAATATAATTTAGGATACGTCCCAGTAATCAGAATATGATGAAAATCCGGTTTTATTCCTCTCCTTATCTAGCACTGGCTTCGCTCAGTGCCGTGTTTGGTTTTTCAAGCTGCGCCACAGTCGAGGTGGAGCCTATTGAAGTGAAGCCTATTGAGATTAATGTGAACGTCCGTGTTACAGTTCAGAAGGAGCTTGATGACTTCTTTGGTGAACTCGACGCTCAGGAACAAGAAATCACCAACTAACCAATCAATCCCATGATGAAGCAATCCATTACCATAATGTTGTCTGTTTTTGTCCTCCTCACCGGCATGGCCCCGTTTGCCCATGCTGATGATTCAGCTGTCATCAAATCCCGCATGGCGCAACGCCTGAGTGAGGTGGTCTCCTTGAAAAAGAGCGGGGCTGTTGGGGAAAATAATCAGGGCTACCTCACAGTACGGGGTAATTTGAGCAGTGCACAGTCCGCAACAGTCAAGGCTGAGAACAATGACCGCAAAGCGGTATATGGGATAATCGCCAGCAAGACGAAAAGCAATATTGCTGCGGTCGGCAAGACCCGTGCTGCGAGTATTCGCAAGAGTGCCCCCAAGGGAACGTGGCTGCAGTTGTCCAGTGGACACTGGCAACAGAAATAGGCTGGGGGAGGTCAGTTTGCCTAGGATGCCATGCCGGCTTCTTCGAGTTTTTGGGCCATCTCCTCTTTTTGCAATGCCTCAGTGAGCTCGAAAAGATCACCATCAAAAACGCCATCCATGTTGTGGGTGGTGAAACCAATTCGGTGGTCTGTAATGCGGGATTGAGGGAAGTTGTAAGTGCGGATTTTTTCCGACCGGTCACCTGAGCCAATGAGTGAACGGCGCTGGGCAGAGTATTCCTCTGCCTGTTCCCGTTGTTTGGCTTCAAAGAGTTTTGCGCGGATGATTTCCAGTGCCTTCTCCTTGTTCTGCGTCTGGGAGCGGCCGTCCTGACACTTCACCTGGATGCCAGTGGGGAGGTGGGTGATTTGAACGGCGGAGTCCGTAGTATTGACGTGCTGTCCACCCGGGCCTCCTGAGCGGGTGGCTTTGATTTCGAGCTCTTCCATTTTGAGTTCTACATCGACATCCTCTGCCTCAGGCATGACCGCTACCGTACAGGTGGAAGTATGGATGCGACCTTGGGTTTCTGTTGCGGGAACACGCTGAACCCGGTGAACACCTGACTCATACTTGAGGAATCGAAACACCTCCTCACCGGTAATTTTCATGACAGCTTTGGAGAAGCCGCCCGCCTCGGAGGGCATGGCATCAATGACCTCGTATTTCCAGCCGCGCTGCTCGGCGTAGCGCTGATACATGCGCATCACCTCACCGGCGAAAATGGCGGCCTCGTCACCGCCAGCGCCTGACCTGATTTCAAGAAGGGCGTCGCGGTCCTCCGCTTCATCGCGTGGCAATAGCGCATATTGAACGTCTTGGGAGAGTGTCTCGATGGTGGACTCTAGCTCCGGGATTTCCATGTTGGCCATTTCGGCTATTTCCTCGTCGTCCTCTTTGGCCAGTTCACGATTGTCCTCGAGATTTTTTTTCGCTGTTTCGAGGGTGTCCCACATTTCGAGAAGCTCTTTGAGCCGACGGTGCTCACGCATGGTCTCCGTCGCTTTTTTTTGATCAGAGAACAGGTCCGGATCAGTGATGAGCTGCTCTACTTCTGCGAAGCGCTCGCGTCGTTGGGATATGAGTGTTGAATAATCCATGGGAGAAAATTTTGAGTGTTAAGTTTTGAGTGTTGAATGCAATGAATATGAACTAAAAATTCAAAACCAAGCACTCAACACTGCCGCCTTTGGCGGCTAGGCGCCGCGCATCAGTGAAATCTCAGCGAGTGAGATGAGCGAGTTGCGGATGTCATCCGCACTGGCTGTTTTAAGATCACTGGCTTTCATCGCCTTGTCCACGGTGAATTTACCTGAGCGGGTGCGGCGCAGGGCGGATAGGTGGGCTCCACAGCCGAGTTGTTGGCCGATGTCGTGAGCGTAGGTGCGCACATAAAAACCCTTGGAGCAGTCTACGGTGAACTCGACCTCGGGGAGTGCGATGCGATCAATCGAGTAATCGGTGACATAAACTGCACGTGCTTTGCGCTCCACCTCGATGCCTTTGCGTGCCAGTTTGTAGAGCGGCACTCCGTCTTTCTTGATGGCCGACACCATGGGAGGCACTTGTTCAAAGTGACCGGTGTATTTTTCGAAAGCGGCATCGATCTGCTCCGCTGAAAAGAGCGGTACTTCTTTTGCTTCGAGAATATCGCTCTCTTTATCTTGTGATGATGTGGTAGCACCCAGTGTCAGGGTGCCATGGTATTGCTTGTCCTCAGACATCAGCAGATCCTGAATCTTGGTGGCACGTCCTATGACGAGCATGAGGAGTCCGGTTGCCATCGGGTCGAGGGTGCCGCAGTGACCGATTTTTTTGAACTTGAGCTGGCGGCGGCAAATCGCAACGGCATCGTGCGAGGTCATGTCCGGCTCTTTGTCAATGAGTAGGACGCCACAAGGAGTATTAGGGTCAGGTTGCATGGCAAATAGGTAAGGTGAGTGGGCAGCTTAATATCTTTCTGGCAGAACCAAAAAGATGATCAGTCAGGTCCTATAGCACTTCACTGACCGCAGCGAGAACCTGCTGGCGAGCGTCAGCCAATGGACCGGGCATGCGGATACCCGCAGCACGTGCATGGCCACCACCTTTGAAGCGTTGTGCCAGCTCGCTACAATTCACTGAGCTGTCTTTGGCGCGCAGAGACACACGAATCTTACCATCGGGAAGCTCCTCGAAGAAAGCGGCTACGATGACACCTTGAATGCCCCGGATGAGATCGATAAGGTCTTCGCTATCCTCGGGTTTGAGATTGAGCTCTTCTTTAACGCTATTGGGGAGTTCCCAGTGGGCGACCTTGCCGTCTTGCTCAAGTTCCAAGGTATTCAGTAGGGAGCGTAGCAACTCAATACGGCGGTAGGGGTTGTTGTCGTAGGTGAGCGCATTGATCGTGCCGACATCGATTCCACGGCGGACCAAGTCAGCAGCCATCTCATAAGTAGCAGCTGTAGTGTTGGAGTATTGGAATGACCCTGTGTCAGTGGATACGGCAACGTAGATGGCATCACGAGTGAGGTCGGAAAACGGAAGCTCTTGTTCTGTGATCAGGTTATAGAGAATTTGACCGGTAGCGGGGGAGACGGAGTCGATGTGGTTAAGGTCACCATATTTAGGATTGGAAACGTGGTGATCGATATTGATCCAGAGCGTGGCCTTGCTGGCTGCGTTGAGGGCATTATCTCCGAGGCGAGGCTTGGTGGCGCAGTCGAGTGCGATGGCTACCTCAACATCCAGGGGCTCAGCGGGGGGCGTTTGCACTTTGTCACTACCCGGTAGGAAGGTCAGGTTGTCAGGTGTGCCGTCCTCGTTGATGTAATGAACGGTTTTACCCATTTGCTCGAGGGCATGACCAAGCGCGATTTGGGAGCCGATGGCATCACCATCAGGGCGGATATGGCTGAGAATAATGAAAGAATCGTGACTACGGATGGCCTCAGCTATTTCTTGGAATGTATTGTTTTCACTCATACGGATAGAACGTGCGGTTGATGGGGGTTTAGATGGAAATATGGGAATGAACAGAATTTTTTGGTGTGGTTTTGGGTTAGCTGGCATCAGATTGAAGTTTCCAGTATTAGTTTTTCTGTTTATGCTCACGCCAGCAAAGTGGATTTCTTCAAAGACAACTGGGTAGCGGCAATAGAAATTATCATTCTATGGGTCGGCCTCTATCAGATTTACCGGGCGTTTCGTAAGACTCGCGGTGCCAGAATTCTAGTCGGCCTGGTTTTGCTCTTGGTGGTATTGTCCTTGTTGTCACTCCTGCTTGATCTGCAGGTGATTTGGTGGGTGCTCTACAAGGTCTTGGCACTCATGGCGCTTGCCTTGATCATTATTTTCCAGCCTGAATTACGTAACGCTCTGGCACGCCTTGGCAGCAGCAAGCTCTTCCTGTTTTCTCAAACTCAAAAGCATGAGTTCCTCGATACCTTCTGTGATGCTGTGGCTCAGCTTTCCAAGAAAAGAATCGGAGCCCTGTTTGCTTTTGAGAGAGCGATTTCACTCAAAGATCATTTGGAGACAGGTGTTGAGCTGGATGCGGTTCTCTCTCCAGAGTTTGCTCTGACGGTGTTTCACCCCAAGACGGCACTGCATGATGGGGGAATGATTATTTCCCAGAACCGGGTAGCTGGTGCGGGATGCGTTTTCCCGGTAAGCTCACGAGAACTCGAAGACCGGACCACAGGTCTGCGCCATCGTGCGGCGATTGGTGTGACAGAGGAGACTGACTGTGTCGCAGTAGTCGTCAGTGAGGAAACCGGGCAGGTCTCGATCTGTGTCGACGGCAGACTGGAGCGCAATCTCAGTGACGAGGAATTCCGCACAAGGATGGAAGCGATTTTTTTACCCGAGGATACTACCGATGAAAAACATGCTGAAAAAGAATTGGCCGGCGAAGCTGGCGACTCTCCTGGTCGCGATCGCGATCTGGTTTCTGATTAAATACATTCAGAAAAATGAGAACCCGGCAGTGTCGCGTCCCGAGGCGGGTGAGGTCGGAAGATGATGATTTTTAATTTGAGGTGATGAAGGGAATTTTTGTGACCGGCACGGATACCGGTGCTGGTAAGACATATGTCAGTGCGCTGGTCATTCAGGCGCTGCGTGCAGAGGGCATTGATGCGGTGGGCTATAAGCCGATTTGCTGTGGCGGGCGTGAGGATGCCTACACCTTGTTATCTGCTTCAGGCGAGAGCTTGGAACTCGATGAGGTCAATCCATGTTACCTGCGCACAGCAGCAGCTCCCTATGTGGCGGCTATGTTTGAGAATGCAGAGCTGGAGCTTGAGCCTTTGATCGAGGGTTACCATCAACTTGCGGCAAAGCATGAGGTGGTCATTGTCGAAGGGGTAGGGGGGTGGAAAGTTCCCATTCTCAAAGACTACATGGTGGCTGATTTTGCCAAGGAGCTGGCACTGCCGACTATTCTGGTGGTTGGCAACCGTCTGGGGGCACTGAATCAGACCTTGCTCAGTGTCGAATCCATGCGGGCGGGCGGAGTCGAGCCCGCGGGACTGGTTTTCAACCATCTCGAAGATGAGCTCGATACGGCAGCCATTACCAATAAGGGCATTGCCGAGGATTTGACGGGAGTTCCCGTTCTTACGGATGTCATTCGGGGCCAGGAAAGTATTGAGGCATGGCCGTTTGAGGAACTCATTGGGGTCAATCCGCCTGAGGCGGATTGAGTTGAAGTTGGGAGTTGAAGTTTAAGTGGGGAGTGCGCCTGCGGCGGAAGGGAGCCGCTCCGCGGCAGTTCGAGTTGAGAGTTCAAGTTGCTACTCGCTGGCAAGTGAACGCATCGTGCTGGGGAAATTCAACATTCAAAATTCAACATTCACCATTCCAGCATCCACGTGGATGCTGGGTACGTGCGGTCATGCCACGTGGCGGGTCGTTACTTGAACTTGAACTGATAACTTCAACTTCCACGAAGTGGCTGCCATCTGGATTGGACATCAGCTCGAGCTTGATATATTAAGGCGGCATGATTGACATGCTGGTAAGACTATACGAGCTGCCCGATGCTGGTGAGATGTACGCGGGCATAGAGGAACAGGGGATCACCTTGCGTCGTGCCCGGGCTTACGAGCGGCATATCGTGGCTGCCTGGGTGGCTGAGCATTTTTCTCCGAAGTGGGAGAGCGAGGTCAAGGTGGCTTTGTCACGCCAGCCGGTGACCTGCTACATTGCCACACGGGACAAGGAGATTCTCGGCTTTGCGTGTTATGAAACGACAGCACGCGGGTTTTTCGGGCCCACTGGAGTGGGTGAAGGTGCGCGCGGCACGGGGATAGGCAAGGCGCTGCTTTTTAAGTGTCTTGAGGGTCTCAAGGATCTTGGTCATGTTTACGGTGTGATCGGGGGCGTGGGGCCGAAGGAGTATTACCAAAAGGCATGTGGTGCGGTGGAAATTGAGGGCAGTGACCCAGGGGTTTATCGTGACATTCTGCCGGATTAGGGTGGTGTTTTTGAGCGAGTACCAGAGTTTGATCCTGTGCAGGACCCTAAGTATGTCAAAGCGGCTTTTAGCCGAATCGCGGATCGTTATGTGCTGACCAATCATGTGCTCAGCCTTGGCACGGATATCCTGTGGCGTAAGAAGGTCGGTAGGATTGTCGCGGGCTGGCAGCCGGAGAGCATTCTGGATGTGGCCACGGGCACGGGGGATTTGGCTTTGGAGTTGCAGGTGGCGTGCCCTGAAGCACGTGTGACCGGTTCTGATTTCTGCGAGGAAATGCTGGCCTATGCTGCTGAGGGTGGGGTTGGTGAGACCATTGTGGCGGATGCCTTGGCGATGCCATTTGAGGATGATTCTTATGATGTGCTTACGGTTGCCTTTGGACTACGTAACATGGCGGACTGGCCGCGTGCTCTGCAGGAAATGCGCCGTGTGCTTAAGCCGGGTGGGCGTTTACTGGTTCTTGATTTTTCCCTGCCGACTGGAATCCTCCGCGGGCCGTATCGTTTTTATCTCAATAAGGTGCTGCCGAAGATTGCGGGGCTGATCACCGGTGAGGGCGATGCCTACGAGTATCTTGCCGGTACCATTGAGCAGTTTCCTAGTGGTAAAGACATGTGTGCGCTGATCGAGACTGCCGGTTTCACGAGTGCAGAAGCACAGCCATTGACCTTCGGTGTGGCGAGTGTTTATACTGCCACAGCATAGTGATATATTGCGTTGCGCTGGTAAGTATTGGTGCTTAATTTCTTCCCATGTCGATTCAGCAGTTTGCCAACCAGTTTGTCTGTGACCTTGTGGCCTACGAGCCAGGGAAGCCGATCGAGGAAACCGCCCGTGAGCTGGGTCTGGATCCTGAGACTATCGTTAAACTGGCGTCCAATGAGAACCCACTCGGGCCAGCACCTGCGGCGATCGAGGCGATGAAGAACGAGGCCTCTGGAGTGCATATTTATCCCGATGGTGGTGGTTACAAGCTCAGGGATGCCCTGGCCAAGCATCATGGGCTGTCTCTCGAAAATGTGATTCTTGGCAATGGCTCCAATGAAATCATTGAGCTGCTTTGTCATTGCTTTCTCAACCCCAAGGCGGAGTTGATCGCTGCGGAGCACGCTTTTGTGGTCTATAAGCTGATGGCGACTTTGTTTGGGGCCAAGTATGTGGAGGTGGCGGATCCTGATTTCATTCACGATCTTGAGGGCATGGCGGATGCCATTACTGAGGACACACGTTTGGTGTTTATCGCTAATCCCAACAATCCGACCGGGACGATGGTTGATCAGGTAGCTCTGGATCGGTTTATGGATCGCTTGCCTGAGCATGTGGTGGCCGTACTCGATGAGGCGTATTATGAGTTTCTGGAAGGAGCCCCTGACACACTCAAGTATGTCCGCGAGGGGCGTAATGTCTGTGTGCTGCGCACTTTCTCCAAGGCATATGGTTTGGCGGGCTTGAGGATTGGTTACGGCTTGGCATCGCCCCAGGTGGCAGCAATTTTACAAAAGGCACGACAGCCGTTTAATGCGAACTCGATGGCGCAGGCTGCGGCTCTGGCTGCGATGAATGATACCGAGCACGTGGCGAAAACAATGCAAACAAATCGCGAGGGTTTAGCTTTTTATGAGCAGGCGTTTGCGGCGCGAGGGCTTGAGTATGTCCCGAGTGCGGCGAACTTTGTGCTGGTGAAGGTGGGCGATGGGGATGATCTGTTTGCCAAGATGCTGCGCAAGGGTGTGATTGTACGTGCCATGAGTGGCTACAAGCTGCCGGAGTGGGTGCGTATTTCTGTGGGGACTATGGAAGAGAACAAGCGCTGTATCGAGGTGCTTGATGAGACCTTGGACCTCTAGCAAATGATTTTCCTGTAATGTCCGGTGCATGCGGATGCGGAGGGATGCATCATTGACATCGTGAGGGGGGTGTTTATGCTTATAACGCTATCTAGTTAGCCCTATAATGAGCGGATCATCCAAGCCAACGACGGCAACATTCTCCTGCAAGCACTGCCAAAAGAACATCCAAGTTCCTCTGGGGCTGCCGCCGACAAAGGCTCCGTGTCCGTATTGCGGACAAGAGGTAACTTCTCCTGACTTTAGCCTGCGAGATCAGCAGGTTGAGCCTTCTCCTGTTCCACCGGAGGCTCAGCCAGAGCAGGTGCAGAGTGTGCCCGCGGGCAAGGTTCCTGTGGTGCAGCTTGTGCAGCCGGAAATAAAGACCACTCCCAGAGTTATCAAGAAAACCTCCGAAGTTTCCGCCCAAGGTGCAGTAAGTACTGAGGTAAAGGCCGCCGGGGCCGGTATGGGAAAATTAGTTTGGCTTGGATTGATAGTGCTTTTGGTGCTCCTGGGTGGAGGGGCTTTATGGATGATCGCTCAGCAGCCGCAAGAGCCTCTGGATGCAGCGCCCCAAGTGACTCAAGACACAGGCCCCAGTGCTGAGGAGCTGGAAGAAGATTGGAGAATAGAAGGCTGGAAAAAGGAAGCCAGTGACGTGCTGTCCGCATTTATGAATGCGAGCTCCGTTGAAGAGAAAATGAAATATGTCATTCCCAATGAAGAAGTACTGGCGGAGCTTCAGCAGTATTACCCCTCGGGTAGCACTGATGAGGATACGCCTTTCAAATTTTTTGTGCATCGCTCAGGCGTTGAGGAAGACCGCAAGCGCGGTATCTTCAGGATGCAGTATCGCCAGCCGTCCCAAATGAATATGAAGGAGTATTTTGCACCTATTGGTTCACTGGATAAGGTGATGGGGGTGCAGGGTGCCACACTCATCGATATGGCCTATGCGATTAATGAAAGCAACATGTCAGCGCCGATCGAAATCCTTGCATTTTTCAAGAAGATGGATGACGGCCTCAAACTCGATGCGTCCTCTTTCATTCAATCCAAATTTAGGACGTTCCGTTCTTTTGTCGACTATCCCAAGATGGGACATAAGGAAATATTCCGAGTTAAAATAAGTGAGTCCATTGATCACAAATACCGTGATCATAAGGAGTTTCGCACCTATCGTATCGAGGACTTTGCTTACCCGGATAGCTACGTGAATTTATCGGTAAGAACGGACTCTGAAATCGGTAAAATTCTCTCCTCGCTGAACTGGAGAGGCATGAATCGTGACTATCAATTGCGCACTGCTACCGTTGAGTTGGGTTGGAGTGAGCAAAAGCCAGCGCGTCTGCAAATTGAGAGGTTCCTGTGCTGGGAGTTCCTCGGTGTAGGTGGTGAGCTTGGTAATGATGCAGAAAGTAGTGGTTCAGCTGATGCCAACCTGGCTCCAACCATAAGTGGGAACTAATGTCCTCGGATACAACGGTGGCAGCAATTGCAACACCCCCGGGGATGGGGGCCGTGGCAGTGATTCGTGTCAGTGGGCCTGAGGCTTTCTCTCTAGTCAGCCAATGCTTGCCGGAGAGTCAGGATGCGGGCGAATTCAAAGATCGTCATGCCAAGCTGACAAGTATTATCGATTCCAGTGGTGGAACGATTGATGAAGTGCTCGTGACCTGTTTCCATGGGCCGAAAAGTTACACCGGTGAGGACACAGCGGAAATAGCCTGCCATGGTGGAGTATTGGTGGTGAGGCGTGTTCTGGAGCGCTTGCTGGAGGTAGGTGCGGAGCCAGCAGGTGCGGGCGAGTTTAGTCAGCGGGCGTTTATGAACGGTAAAATGGATCTGACTCAGGCGGAAGCTGTGATGGATCTCATTTCTGCACAGACCGATCTCGCCATGCGAGCCGCGCACGAGCAACTGCAGGGCACTCTGGGTGATGATTCGGAATCCATTCGCGAGGAGATTCTAGGAATTGCTGCGCATGTGGAGGCTTATATTGATTTTCCGGAGGAAGACATAGATACTGATACAGGTAGTGCCTTGCTCAGGCGTCTGGATGCGGTGGGTGAAAACATTTCCAAGCTCTTGCAGACAGCGGAGCAGGGGAGGATCCTGCGGGAAGGGGTGAGAACGGTGATCTTTGGTTCGCCCAATGCGGGCAAGTCTAGCCTGCTTAATAAGTTGTTAGGCTATGAGCGTGCCATTGTCAGTGATGTTGAGGGTACTACCCGTGATACGGTAGAGGAGGTTGTTAACCTCAAGGGCATCCCAGTACGTTTGATTGATACTGCCGGTATGCGTGAGTCTGATGATGTCGTGGAGGCACAAGGAGTGCAGCGAACACGCGCCCAGGTTGAGACGGCAGACCTCATTCTGGAAGTAGTAGATGGCACTCAGCCATCGTTACAGCACCTCGTGGAAGATGAAGTGAGGGGGAAGCACCATATTATCGTCATTAATAAAACCGACCTCGGGGAGCATGAGGACTGGGCAGAGGTGAACGCGGTCCGTATCTCATGCGTTAGCGGCGAGGGGCTGGAACAACTGAGCAATGTGATTGCCGATGAGCTCTCCATGGGTGCCGGGGAGTGGGGCGGTCATGCAGTGGCGATTAATGCCCGGCATCAGGCCTGCCTGAAGCGAGCGCAGAAAGCCCTCGGGGAGGCTCGGGAAATGTTACAGCAGGGAGCAGGTACGGAGTTTGTCTCCATTGAACTGCGCGCTGCGATGGATGCGATTGGAGAAATTGCCGGAAGGATTGATACTGAGGAGCTGCTTGGTGAGATATTCAGCAGCTTCTGTATCGGTAAGTAGCCACAATGGTGATGCTACTATCCTGAGCAAGGTTCTAATTCTCCTTGTTCTTATCAAAGAAAATTTTGATGTCCGCCTCTTTGGTGCCGAGCAGTTCTTGAGCCCTGATCAGGGCGTCTCTGGTGGAAATGTTGGGGTTTTCACTGAAATACATGAACAGGTTGGTCTCACCTTGGGTGCGGTCGCAACCTTCTTGCAGGGTCTCGAGAACACCGGATTTTTTCAGTACTTCATACACCTCACGGGTAGCACCTGAAACCAGCACGTGCACGCCTTTGTTGCGGGTGTCCTTGATGAGGTCATCAAGCGCCAATACACTAGTGGCATCAAGGTGACGGGCATTTTTGAGCCGGAGAATGATGACCTTGAGGCTTTGGTTGGCAATGGTGCGCTGCACCTGGGTTCGGAACAGGTCAGCAGCCCCAAAGAAGAGATCCCCCTCAACGTGGACAATGGATATGGAGGGGATCTGCCGTTTGCCTTTTTTACCCATTTCACGCAAATCTCCCTCATCACTCATTTCATATTCCACCAGATGAGGTTTTGATGCCTTGCGTAGGAACAAGGTGATGGAGAGACCAACTCCGATGAAGATAGCATAATCCAAACGGGTTAATAGAGTGGCGGCAAAAGTGGTGACAATGACCAGGGCATCATCCGGGGTGGAGCGCAAACAGATACGGATGTTTTTCCAGTTGAAAAGAGAGATGGCAATGCCAATGACGAGAGCCGCCAGCGAGGCTTTGGGAATGTTTTCAACAATCGGAAGCTCAGCCAGAGCAAAGAAGCCAAGGAGGCAGAGAATGCCGCAAAAAATAGATGAAAAGCGCGACTTGGAGCGTGATTCGTAGTTGAGGGCTGAGCGGGTAAGTGACCCCGAGGCGGGCATTGCGGCGACCAGAGAGGTGGCAATGTTCGCCATGCCCACAGAGAGCATGTCCTGGTTGACATCGGTCCTTCCGCCAGAACGGCTGGCGAGAGATTTGGACATGACGGTATTTTCCAAGGAGGCGAGAAATGCGATGGCGAAGGCAACGCCTATGAGTGCAGAAATGTCATTCCAGTTGAAATCG
>JBDQHQ010000026.1:0-14718 GCA_040264795.1 Akkermansiaceae bacterium
GGCCAGTGACTCAGAAAGACCAGCCCGTTCCCGTCGATCGTGCCGTTCTCGCCGGTGATGGTCACATTTTCGACCTCGGCGTCAGTCGGCAGCGCGCAAGCATGCATCCCAAGACCGTTATCTTGAGCTTAACCTTGCTGCCAACGGAGCTTGGTGGAGTGCTGGCTTTCTGAGCCCACGGGAAAGGAGTTCGACTGAAAATACTCCCATACCCGGCGTGAAAACCTACTCCAGGACCTCACCTGATGGTTGCTGGCACGCAGCGGCGACCATCCCGCTTCCTTTTTTGGAGTCAGAATTTGGTTTTGGCCCTGCCACTCAATTGAATGTCACCTTTATTCTCGATTCACCTGAACAGAAATTCATCTCAATTTCAAAATTGCCCGGTGTAAACCCGGACTTTCACCAGCCAAAACATTTCGAGGGTATAGAATTCATACGCAGATGATTTGCCGCTCACGGCAATGGGGTTGAAGCAGCTTGGGCACGCCAGCAATGAGTTGTCTTACAAGTTGAATGTTAGTTATCAGTTTGTTATTGTCACAAGTCAATGGCAGCTGATCTTCACAACCGACTCGAACTCGCCTTGCTGGCGTCGAACGAAGGAGTCTGGGACTGGTATGTAGGAGAGGAGGATATTTACTACTCGGATCGCGTGCTTGATTTTCTCGGGTACTCGGCGGACAAGGCACCCAATATCATTCTTCAAGCAAGAAAGTATTTTCATCCTGAGGAGCTTCCCAAGCTGCGTGACACCTTCAAGAAAATCGTCAAAAAAGATGGTGACCAGACTCTGGCGCATGATTGTCGCTATTTACATCCGGATGGATCATGGCGATGGCTGAGAATCAGGGGTGTGGTAGTCAGGGATAATAATGGGACAGCCTACCGAATCGTAGGATCCATTATTGATATCTCCAAAAGGAAAAACGCTGAAATGGCGTTGGAGGAGGAGCGCCATAGATTACGTGAGCTCATTGAGAATATACCGATTAACGTTTATTACAAAGACACGGAATCAAGGTTTGTTTTGGCAAACAGCTCAACGGCAGAAAAGCTGGGGGCCAAGTCTGAGCGAGATCTGTTAGGCAAAACAGACTATGACTTCTTTGATAAAAGGCATGCTGACATGGGCAGGGCCGATGAGCTTGAAATCATGAAAACCAGAGTGCCAATGCTCAAGGCCTTGCAAAGGGAAACTTATGAAGATGGTAAGATCACCTGGGCAGAAACCTCCAAGTTGCCATGGCTTGACCGAAAGGGTGAACTTTGCGGGACGTTCGGGATCACCACCGACATCACTGCTTTGTTTAATGCTCAGCATGAGCTGGGGGCACTTGCAGATGAATTACAAAAACGCAATGTGGCCATCGAGGAGGAGCTCCAGCTGGCGAGAGAGATTCAGCAGGCTCTTCTGCCCAAGGAGTTGGATGGATTGATCCTTCAGGACAGTGATCGCGAAGTCACAGTGGGTTGTCGCTACTGCCCGGCATCGGAAATGGCGGGTGACTTCTTTGAGGTCATTCCGATCTCGCAGCACTGCATGGGGATTTTGCTCTGTGACGTGATGGGACATGGGGTGAGGGCATCGTTGGTGGTTTCCATGCTGCGCGGACTGATGGAAAAAGAGCGGGAATCAGCCACGAGCCCGGAGTGGTTTCTCTATGGTGTTAACGACGGGTTGGTATCGATCTTCGAGCGGGCGGGGGTAACGCTGTTCGCCACGGCTATTTACCTGATCATCGATCTTAAAAAAGGCGTGCTCCAATATGCATGTGCCGGCCACCCCACTCCTGTTGTGATCAGGCTCGGCAAAGGGAAATTATTAGAGCCTGAGGGCGTCAAACCAAACCCTGCATTGGGTCTGATTCCCCAAGCTGTTTTTACCACTCATACTGTCTCATTGGATGAGATTGACCGCCTGCTAGTCTACACGGACGGGCTCCACGAGGTAGAAGATGCCGCGGGTGATCAGCTGGGAATTGAGCGTGTTATCACAAAAATGGAAGAAAGCATTGAAGAGGATCTTGAGACCTCACTTGACACGCTACTGGATTACGCACGTCGCCACAGTGACGAGGGAGAGTTTGGCGATGATGTCTGCCTATTTGGCATGGAAGTAGGCTCAGGTCTCTAGCCTTGTAGCAGCCCTGAGCAGGAGCAGTGCTTTAATAATTCAGCCCCGTCAGGGACTTAGGCAGGAAGATGCCGTCCTTGCGAATCAACTTGCCATCAAACCACACCTCGCCTCCACCATAGTCCTTGCGTTGGATGGTAACCATGTCCCAGTGAACCTGGGAGCGATTGCCGTTGTCGGCTTCTTCGTAGGCCTGACCAGGTGTGAAGTGAAATGAACCCGCGATTTTCTCATCAAAGAGGATATCACGCATGGGCTGCTTGATGCCCGGGTGGAATCCAAGTGCGAACTCACCAATATAGCGTGCCCCAGGGTCAGTATTGAGGATCTTATTGAGCTGCTTGGTCTTGGCGCCGGCATCTGCTTTGATAATTTTCCCTTTTGAAAATTCGAGACGAATATTGTCAAAGGGAATACCCTGGTAGACCGTGGGAGCGTTATGGGTGATGTGGCCTTCAACGCTGTTTTTTACTGGGGCGGTGAACACCTCACCATCAGGAATGTTGTAGTTGCCGCCGCAAACGATGGCCGGAATGCCCTTGATGGAAAAGCGCAGGTCGGTGCCTTTGTTTTTGATATGCACCTGATCGGTTTTTTCCATCAGGCGTTGCAGGGAGCGCATCGCAGGCAGCATGGATTGGTAATCGGCCAGGCAGACGTCAAAGTAAAAGTCCTCAAAGGCCTCGGTACTCATGCCGGCCTGCTGTGCCATGGCGGGGTGAGGCCAGCGCAGCACGCACCACTTGGTATGGTCCACGCGGCGGTTCATCACCTTGCGCATATGGCTCATCATGGTTTTCATTCGGCTCGCTGGCACGTCACTGGATTCGAAGATATTGTGCGAGCCGCGAATCGCAATATAGGCATCCATATCCTTCATCTCGGCGAGCTGGTGCTTGGCGATGAGTTTGTATTGCTCATCGCTGGCTTCGAGAAGCATCTCTCTACCTAGTTGTCCATGCTCCAGCTTGAGGATCGGAATTGCTTTTTTGGCGCGCACCTCGCGTATCAAGGCGATACCGAGTTCGTCGGGAACATCGCAGAGGTGAAGCATGACGTTCTCGCCTTGTTTGATGCCGGTGGAATAGCGGACAAGCTGGCGAGCGAGCTGTGAGATGCGCGGGTCTTTCATGGCTGCCAGATTCTCTAATCTGTAAGCAAGAGTCAAGAGAAGCGAGTTCTCGTTTCTACGTCATCATTCTGCCTAGCTCACAGTTCATAACAAATATCAAAGAGGGCATCCAAAAAATAGTTGTCGCGACCTGTTTATTAACCCATTTATCAAGGATGCCGTCTTCCGGAAGTTGGGATTGCAAATTCCCAGAGCCAACGAGCAATGAACCACGCAACAGACATCGTTTCCAAAGCTCTTTTTCATAGCCTGATCAATGAACCACCACTGATAGGTGATTTGCCGGAGGCAACAAGCTTTCCTTGTCAGTCACTGGTTTTACCTAAGAAGTCAGATGCATTGAATCTAGAGCAAAAACTTGGGCACCTCTACGAGGATGCTTTGGCTGTGATGCTGGAGTCGACTCCGCGTTATGATATCCTGGCGAAGGGGCTCCAAATTCGCCAAGACGCGGGGCACACGCTTGGCGAACTGGATTTTGTGCTGAGAGATCTTGTTTTAGATCACTTGATCCATCTTGAGCTGGCGGTGAAATTTTATCTGGCTGTGGAAACGGAGAGTGGATTGTTGCTGCCTGGGCCGGATGACCGAGACCATTATTTTCGCAAGCTGGAGACGATGCGGTCACACCAATTGGTCTTAGTGGATAAATTTCGGGATCTGCTGCCAGATAAATTCAGGCAAGAAGAGATCGTTGTGCAGCAGTTGGTCCATGGTTGTATTTTCAATCATGTGGATGCCAGTAGGCCGGAGGAAGCCGGATTCCTCAACCCGGGTGGACGACGTGGCAAGTGGTTGCATGCGAAGGAGTGTGCTGAGTATTTCGGGGAGTATGCACAGCTGGAGATCATCCCGAAGCCGCTCTGGCCGGTCTCGATGGAAATCATAGCAGGATCGGAATTAGCATTGGAGTTGGAGCCATGGAAGCCAGATGAAGCAATGGAGCGCTGTGTGATGGTGCGAGCGGACAGAGGGCATTGCCCTTATTTTATAGCGCCGAACGAATATCCTATGAATCGTGGGAAATGACCTGCCCTTTGACCAAGAAAGATACATTAAAGGGGCAGCACCTCTGTGGGGAAATCGTGGGCCCAGATATTTCGTTTGCCTGTAGCTTGCCCACGCAGTAGGTATCGGCATGTCCGCAGGCAAGGGAACCATCAAACTCGGCGTGCTTGGCTCAGGCTCAGGCTCGAACATGCAGGCGATACTCGATGCGATTGAGGATGGCTCACTGGATGCTGAGATAGTGTTGGTGATGTCTGATCATCCGGATGCCTACATTTTGGAGCGCGCACGTAAGGCGGGCATCGCGGCCGAGGTCATTGATTGTGGTGGATATAAGACCAAGTTTCCTGATGCATCGCAGTCAGCCGTGGCGGAGAAGCTCAAATCACTGGGTGTGGATATTGTCTGTTTGGCCGGCTTTATGCGTTTAGTCAAACAGCCAATGTTAGATGTTTTTCCTGAGCGCATTCTCAATATTCATCCATCTTTACTTCCCGCTTACCCTGGCTTGATGGCATGGAAGCAAGCGGTGGATGACAGAGCTCAGGAGTCGGGCTGCACCGTTCATTACGTGGATGCAGGCATGGACACGGGGCCTGTGATTCTGCAAGCAAGGGTGCCAGTTTTGACGGATGATACCGCTGATTCACTGCACCAGCGCATTCAAATTGAGGAGCACCGGCTCTACCCGGAGGCGATTCGTAAAGTAGCCGCGCTAAGTCTTTAGATGATCACTCCTCGACACTGGCGCATGGTAGTGTATTTCTCATTCTCAAAAGTGATCACGTATTATTATGGCTAAGAAAACCACTGCAAAAAAATCATCCAAGAAATCTGCCTCAAAAAAAGCATGGGAAAAATCCATGCCCAAGGACCAGTTTGAGTTCATGCGTGAGGTGCTTGCCGCACCGAGCCCGATCGGACTTGAAGCTGCCATGTCCTACGGGGTGCTTAAGCCCTATTTTGAGAAGTTCATGCCGAAAAGCTGGGCCATACATCAGTTCAAGGGCAATGCAGGTATCGTGGTAGATACCCATCCGGGACGTGATGAGATGACCTCGGTGATGATCATTGGCCACTCGGATAAGATCCGCATGCAGGTGCGCAAGATCGATAACGACGGCAAGATCTGGGTGAACACGGATTCATTTCTGCCCTGCACGCTGGTGGGACACGAGGTAAAGCTCTTCAGCCAAGAGCCGAAAAAGCCGGGTGTCTACCGCTGTATTGAGGGAGGTACGATTGAGGCCTTGGGAGCCATACACTTTTCAGAGCCAGCGCAGCGCACCGGTGACAAAGGGCTTAAGCCCGAAATGATGTATCTTGAACTGCAGATGCATGGCAAGAAGTGCAAGGAGCGCGTTGAGGCTCTGGGAATCCGTCCGGGAGACCCCATCATTCTCAACCGTCCAATCAGGGAAGGGTTTTCTGATGATACCTTTTACGGAGCCTATCTAGACAACGGATTGGGATGCTTTGTGGTGGCTGAGATCGCTAAAATACTGGCGAAGTCACCCCTCAAGAATCTACGGGTGCTCTATACGATTGCCACTCACGAAGAGATCGGCCGCTTTGGAGCCACTGCCATTGCAGGTGAGCTCAAACCCGATATCCTGATCGGCTCCGATGTGAATCATGACTATGATGCTGCACCAGGAATCGGCGCCAAGCGCATGAACCCGCTTGCCATGGGCAAAGGATTTAGTCTGACCAATGGCTCAATCACCAGTGAGTATCTCAATACCTTGATCGAGAAAGCGTGTCAGAAAAACAAGATTCCCTACCAGATTGATTTCTCTGGCCGGGACACCGGCACGGATGCCATGGCGGCTGCTCTGGCGGGCATTGACAGTGCTTCCACCTCGATTGGCTTCCCGATTCGTAACATGCACACGATTTCCGAAACAGGACACACCGCGGATGTCCTGGCTGCCATCCACGGCATGGTGGAAACCTTCAAGGCCATGGATAAAATGAACCGTGGCAAGGGAATCAGCCGTGATGACCTCAAGGACGGTCACCCCCGTCTGGACGGAGCGAAAACGCTCTAGAACTTATTCCACCGTAACGCTCTTGGC
Organism: Akkermansiaceae bacterium; assembly: GCA_040264795.1. Classification (GTDB taxonomy): domain Bacteria; phylum Verrucomicrobiota; class Verrucomicrobiia; order Verrucomicrobiales; family Akkermansiaceae; genus Oceaniferula. The sequence continues at coordinate 6,356 of JBDQHQ010000026.1, forward strand.
GAGGTTGCGAGGCTGGTCAATGGCACACCCCCTGATTCGGGCGATATGATAGGAGAGCAGTTGCAGGGCAACGGCAGCCGGAACAACGGCAGTGTATTGGGGGCAAGAGGGGATCTCAATGACATGGTCACAAGCGGCTCTGGCTTCCTCATCGCCCTTGGTAATGACTCCCAGCACAGGCGCACTTCGGGCCTTGCACTCGGCAACATTGCCGAGGGTTTTTTCCTGACCGGCACCCTCATTGAGTAGTGCGATGACAGGCATGCTTTCCTCAAGCAAGGCAATCGGCCCGTGCTTGAGTTCAGCGGCATGGTAGCCCTCCGCATGGATGTAGGAAATTTCCTTGAGCTTGAGCGCTCCTTCCAGTGCGACTGGATACATGTAACCGCGGCCGATGAAGAAGGCGTTATTGTAGTCAGCATAGTGTGCTGCAATTTCAGCAATTTGATCGTTGGTTTCTAGCACGGCACTGACGAGATTTGGAAGTTGCTCGATTTCTGCGGCAATCTTAATGCCCTCTTCACGTGAGAGGCGGTGAGCGCGCGCAAGTTTAAGAGCAATCATCAGGAGAACGGATACCTGGCTGGTGAATGCCTTGGTGGAAGCGACACTAATTTCAGGACCAGCGTGCAAGTAGATGCCGCGCCCGGTTTCACGTGCAATGGTGGAGCCAACCACATTAACGAGTGCAGCAACGAGAGACCCTTTATCCACAGCTTCACGCACGGCAGCCAGGGTATCTGCTGTTTCGCCGGACTGGCTGATGGCAAGGACGAGGTCACGGCTGCCAACGATGGGGTTGCGGTAGCGGAATTCAGCGGCTTGCTCGACCTCGGCAGGAATGGCGGCGAAATCCTCAACGGCGTATTCACCGATAAGGCCCGCGTTCATGGTGGTGCCACAGCCGACAATGAGCAGACGCTGGATATCGACAAGTTCGCGGGGAGTCAGATTCAGGCCGGAAAGGATTGCGGTGCCTCGGTTTGTATCAATGCGGCCCCTGATGGTGTTTTCGATGGCCTCGGGTTGTTCGAAGACTTCTTTGAGCATGTAGTGCTCGTAACCACCTTTTTCCGCCGCACCGGGTGACCAGTCAATTTCGGAGGGCGTGCGTGATACGCTACCTTTGTCAAGACTACGGATATCGACCTTGCTGCCTTCGATACGGGCTATGTCATTGTCATCAAGGTAGATCGCCTGACGAGTGTAGGTGATGACGGCGGAGGCATCGGAGGCAACGATGGTCTCGTCCTCACCCAGACCGATGACGATGGGGGAGCCACTGCGGGCAACTACCAGCACACCGGGTTCATCTTTTGCCAAACAGGTAATTCCGTAGGTTCCCTCCACCTCCTTCAGGGCGGATGTAACGGCCTCCAGCAAGTCGCCCTGGTAGTGGGACTCGACGAGGTGGGCGAGCACTTCGGAGTCTGTTTCTGACTTGAAGGTGTGCCCCTGAGCCTTGAAGCGCTCACGCAGGGCATTGTGATTTTCGATAATGCCATTGTGCACTAGAACCACTTTGCCCTCGTTGCCCTCATGCGGGTGAGCATTGAGTGTGGTGGGTGGTCCGTGGGTCGCCCAGCGTGTATGAGCAATACCGGAGTGAGCACCCGCAAGAGCTTCTGATTCCTTGTCGACGAGGTCGGCGAGGCCAGCAACTTTTCCACTTTGCTTTCTAATGACGATTCCCTCGTCACTGGTGACGGCAACTCCAGCGGAGTCATAGCCTCGGTATTCGAGTTTTTTGAGCCCGCTGATGAGAACGGGCATAGCCGAACGTTTGCCTGTGTATCCTACAATTCCGCACATGGTGTTAGTGATGAGTGATTGGTAAAAAGTGATTAGGGGTCAATATCGTGTTGCACGCTGTCATTGGGGCGGGTTTGTGAACCCGGCCCGAGTTTACGGCCAGGGTAGATGGCGGTCAGGATACCCGTATGGGTGCCGTCACCGACGATGGTGCCAAATTTTCTGCGTCCTGTGTCGATGAGCTCGTCACGTACTCGTGAGAGGTGGTTGGTCCCGTCATGGCGCAGGTTGGAGGTAATGGTTCCCGCGCCAAAGTTAACATGGTTGCCAATGACCGAGTCACCAACGTAGCTTAAATGACCTATGGAGGTGTTGTTGCCAATGATGGAATTTTTAATTTCAACCGCCTGCCCGACATGGCAGTCATTGCCGATACTTGTCGATCCCCTGAGATAGCAATTAGGACCGATCTTGCAGTTCTCACCAATCACGGCATTGCCCTCAATGACCACTCCCGGGAGAATACGTGTGCCTTTGCCTACGGTGATCACCCCATCGATATGTGCCGCCGGGCTAATATCACCTTGGTTCTTTGTCTCCGAGAGTTGGGAGACCAGTTGCTCGTTGACCTGAATGAATTCCCAAGGATAGCGGATTAGCAAAGAGGCCTCCGAAGCGGTGATTGTTATCGCTCCGGCATGAGGTCCTGCATCGCCGGTCCATGCCAGCACTTCACCACTTTGGGATTGAAGCACCGCAGAGGTATCCTGTGCACCAAGCTGTTGAAAATCTTCACCCGTAACCCAGGCATTTTCCAACACATGGACATCCTTGATGCCCTCTGCGAGTTGACCCTGCCACTCCGCCAGGCTGAGCCCGGCAATGAGCTGCTCGCCGACGGAGCTGTCTTGATGGAGTGGCCAGAAGTCGGCTTCTTGGGCAGGGTGGATTGTCATGACAGAGGTGTCTGCAAAGAGGTGGGTCAGGCTCCGATCGTATTTCTAATGGCTGATGCTATCATTTCAGCCTGACTCTTAGCAAGCTCCGCATCAGGGCATTCGGTAAGGACGCGGATTTTGCGTTCCGTCCCAGAGTAGCGCACAAAGACCCGGCCTTTGTCGGCAAAGTTGGCCTCGGCGGTTTTGATGGCAGCATCGATTTCAGGAACTTCTTCTGTGGGCGGTTTCTCTGTGACATCCAGCCCCAGAAGAACTTGTGGGTAAATGTCCATGCAGTTGGCGAGCTTGGAGAGTGGCTCACCTTTGTCTCGCATCATGGATAGCAGCATCAAGGCACTCATGATACCATCACCCGTGGTAGCGTAATCCGAGTAAATAATATGCCCTGAATTTTCCCCGCCGAGGTTGTAGCCTTTCTCGCGCATGCGCTCCAGAACCAAGCGGTCTCCGACACCTGTGGTTTCGAGTTTGATGCCGTCGGCTGCGAGTGCGTCACGCATGCCGAGATTACTCATCACCGTGGCTACCAGGGTATCGCCCTGAAGCCTGCCTTGTTCCTTGAGTGACTTGGCACAGAGGCAGAGGATGCAGTCACCATCAATCACCTGACCTTTCTCATCACAAAAAATGACCCGGTCAGCATCTCCGTCAAAGCAGATACCAACGTCCGCGCCGTGCTCCTTGACCATGGCAGCCGCTTTTTCAGGATGAAGAGCACCTACCCCCTCGTTGATGTTGCGACCATCAGGGTGAACCGACATCTTGATGACTTCGGCCCCGAGTTCCTCGAAAATGAGAGGGCCTACGTAATAAGCGGCCCCGTGGGCGCAATCAACGACGATTTTCAAGCCTCGGAGTGAGTCTGCACCCACGGCATTTTTGGTAAATTCAATGTAACGCCCCATGGCATCATCAATGCGGATGGCTTTGCCGAGGTCACCCTCCGGGTGGGGCAGATCACCGGCGAGGATCATTTTTTCAATCTCCTGCTCAAGCTGATCATTGAGTTTGAAGCCGTCGCTGCCGAATATTTTAATGCCATTGTCCTGATAGGGGTTGTGTGATGCGGTAAGCATGATGCCGGCATCACAGCCCATGGAGCGCGTCAAGTGAGCTACCGCGGGTGTAGGTGCAGGGCCAGTGAGTAGCACACGGGAACCTTCAGAGACCAGCCCGCTGGTAATGGCCGTTTCGAGCATATAGCCGGAGAGTCTGGTGTCTTTGCCAATAACAACCTTGTGGAGTCCCTGGCCATCGGATTGAAGCACGCGGGCTACTGCACGGCCGATTCTTAGAGCCACCTCCGGGGTGATTGGGTATTGGTTCGCTATACCGCGAATACCATCGGTGCCAAATAATTTACTACTCATCAGTAATGATTCATTGAATATACGAGCTTGGTAGACCAAGTCGGGAAAGACACCATCATGCCAATCCAAAAATAATAAGTAAAGTTAAACTATTGGGTGGCGCAAAGTGAGAAAATCGAGATCCTGAAATACGAATTATCACATTTTTGTTTGTGAGGCGATCTTGGTTTTTAGCTTGAAAAAATATCAGCTGATGCCAATTTACTTTGCTCTAAATTCACCCTGTAAGCACCAATTCCTCTGTTAAAAAGACAGAGGGTCGACCTTGATCCCAGGTAACCACTTAAGGTTCGGGGCCTCGTACATGATGGACAAGATGACGGAATCTCAATAGTCTTTTCTTATATAACCAAGCACATGAATAATATCATCAACTTTGAATTGAGTATTGAAAAAAGTTCTAGACAAGTATGCTGGAATCGGTATTGTGTAATACGTAATACGTAAAGCGAAATACTCGGCAGCAAATCGCAATTATTAAGTAAAATCATATGTCACAGTGGATTACACAGCTACGCAAAGGAATGTATGGCTCTATACTGTCTCTCAGCATCTTCACGGGCATTGCCCCAGTCAGTGATGCGGCCCAGTCAAATGCCAGAAAATCCGGACCACAAATATCTGAGGAGAAGCTCTTGGCCGCTGCACGGCAAATCGATATCAGGATCAAGAAAATCTATGATAAGAAGAAAGCGAAGCAGCCTGCTGATGCCAGCGATTCTGTTTTTCTGCGCCGTAGTTTTTTGCTGGCAGTAGGACGTATCCCGACCGTTGAGGAAGCCCGCGTCTATCTCGAATCCGACGACCCCAACAAACGTGTGCTGCTGGTTCGCTACTTGATGAACTCAAAAGGTTACCAGAGCCACATGAGCAACTGGCTCATCGATATGCTCCGAGTTCAGGAAAATTTCCAGCGTCGCTATTCAGCAGCACCGTACATGGACTGGGTGCGGCAGGCTGTGGCAGATAATATGCCCTTTGACGAGATGACCCGTGAGTTATTGGCCGCTGAGGGCATGTTGTGGGAGAATGGAGCGGTTGGTTATTACATCAGGGATAAGGGAATGCCTCTGGATAACTTGTCCAACACGATGCGCCTTTTCCTGGGCACCCGCATGGAGTGTGCCCAGTGCCATGATGATCCTTTCAACGATTGGGAGAGAATGGACTTTTTCAAGCTGGCCGCATTTACCAACGGCCAGGGCGAGATGAACCGCGACGTCTTCAACCCAGTTTGGAATAAAGTCAGAAAAGAAAATGAGCGTGGAACACCAACCTACAATCTCTACGATTTTATCGGTAACAACATTTACTACGCCACGCTGTCAGGTCCGGGCGATGGCCGGATCAAGCTGCCGAATGATTACCAATACAGGGATGGTGATCCGGGAGAGATGATCGCGGCTACGACGCCCAAAGATCATTCCTTTGCCAGAAGTTTGAAGATGTCTGAGAGGAAGGATGCTGACGATGGCCGTAAGGCTTTTGCAGAATGGGTTACGGACTCTCAAAATGATCGCTTTGTGACCACCATCACCAACCGGATGTGGAAACGCATTGTAGGCACCGCCTTGTATGACCCAGTCGATGAATACATCGATCCTCGTGAGCATACATCACCTGAGCTGACTCGATATCTCACAGGTCTGATGAAGGATTTGAACTACGATCTACGGGCTTTCCAACAAATTCTCATGCTCACGCGGGTCTATGCCTTTGCCTCATCTGAGCACGAGCTCATGCCGGGCGAGAAGCCGATTTTTGATGGCCGTAAAATTGACCGGATGAGTGCTGAGCAATACTGGGACTCTCTCGTCACCTTGATTGCAGGTAACCCTGATAAGCTACCCACGCGTGGTAAATCCAAGTATGTCAAGTATGGTAAGGCCAAGCTTGATATGAAGACCCTGCAAAGTGAAATCATAGCGATTGAAGATCCTCAGGAATTCAAAAAGTATGCTGATGATTTATTCAAGCGTGTGCAAAGCGGGGAGACGATTGGGGCCAAGCCCAAGTCCATGGAAAAGATGGAAAAGATGGAAAAGATGGAGGAAACCGAGAAGGATATGAGCATGGAGATGATGTCCAACAATAACAATGGCGGAGCCCTGAAAGGCATTGTTCGAGCATCCGAGTTGCGCTCACCTGCACCCAACGGCCACGTCTTGCAGATGTTTGGTCAGTCTGATCGCCTGTTGCTGGATTCGGCAACCAAAGAACCGAATGCCACCCAGGTCTTATCCATGATGAATGGTGAAGTGGAGAAGCTCGTCGTAGCCAATCCCGATGCACATATTTACGATCTCTCTGATGGAAGTGATCAGGATCGCATCCGTTCGCTGTTTTATGGCATACTCTCTCGTGCTCCCAGTGATTCTGAAATGGAGCTCATGCAGGCTGAGGTTGATGAGCGAGGAAGGGCAGGATATCGTAACATTGTCTCTGCCCTCGTTAATTGCCGTGAATTTATCTTTGTGCCCTAATTCGACTGAATCGTAACTAACAACACCAACAACATCTCATGAAATCCAAGTTAAACAAATTAGATGATTTAACGCGACGCCAGTTCATGGCCAATGCCGCCAAAACCTATCTGGGGGTGGGACTCGGGCCCATGCTGGGAACAAGCCTCGCTGGTAGAGCTCTTGCTCAGTCAGGTGTAAAGGATAAGCCGGCCGAGGCCGTTATCTTCCTGAATATGTCCGGTGGCATGAGTCACATCGATACTTTTGATGTCAAACCTGACAATAAGGAGGTGCAAGGCCCCGTCAATGCAATCGGCACCAATGTGGACGGAATTCAAATCAGTCAGTATCTGCCCAAGACAGCTGCGGTGATGGACAAGATCTGCCTGATTCGCTCCATGAGTAATCAGAACGGAGATCACTTCCGAGGGCAATACATACTGCACCGTAACTATCCGCCAAGGGCTACGATTGTTCACCCGACGGTTGGTTCGTGGGTGATGAAGCTCAAAGGGCGTAAGAACCAAAGCATTCCTGGCTTTGTCACCATTGGTGGCGGATCTGCTGCAGCTTCTCCGGGATTTTTTGGGGCAAAGTATGGAGGTATTCCTCTTGGTAATCCCAATGAAGGACTCAAAGACAGCACGCGTTCCCGCACAGTGAGTGAGGAGGACTTTGACCGCCGGCTGACATTGGCCGATGCCCTCAACAAGGAATTTCATGCCAAGCACAATAACAGCTATGCCCAAGCATATGATGAGCTTTATGATGAAGCTGTCAGTCTCATGAAAAGTGAGGATCTCAAGGCTTTTGACATCTATGAAGAGCCCAAAGCCGAGCAAGATGCCTATGGAGAGGATCCTTTTGGCAAGGGCTGCCTGTTAGCAAGACGCCTGGTGGAGCACGGGGTCCGCTACGTGGAGGTCAACCTTGGTGGCTGGGACACCCATTACGGCAACTTCACCGCAGTGGAGGCACGTTGTAATGTGCTGGATCAAGCTTACTCAAATCTGCTCATCGACCTTGAAGCAAAAGGGCTTCTTGATTCCACGATCGTAGCTCTCAATACTGAGTTTGGCCGTACTCCGAGGATCGTAGCCAATCACAACAACGGTAGAGACCATCACCCCAGGGCATACAGCTCCCTCTTGGCTGGCGGTGGAATCAAGGGTGGCATGGTCTACGGTAGCACTGACAAAAACGGATCCGGTGTCGAAGAAGACAAGGTGAGCCCTATGGATTTCAACGCGACGATTGCTCATGGCATGGGTATTGATACGACCAGTGTGCTCCTCTCTCCATCCGGACGCCCCTTCAAAATCGGAGGCAAAGAAGGATCACCCATCAAGAAGCTCTTTGCATAACTCTGGTAAAATTAGCGATTTTACCCTTGTCACCTTGCGTGGTGAGACGTAAGAACGCCTCGCCTCACAAGGGGTGCTGGTCGGGATAACCTCCGGTCAGGATAAAAACCAATATGGGTAGGTGGCCGAGTGGTTAAAGGCGGCAGACTGTAAATCTGCTCACGTAAGTGTACGCTGGTTCGAATCCAGCCCTGCCCACCATTACTCCCCAGTCCTCACAAGGAGGACTGGGGAGTAATGGTTTACAGGGGGGCTGGATGAGAACGTAGTTCGAGCGCACAGCGTAGCCCCGCGCATCGCGGGATATTCATCACCGGCAAAATCCGGAGGAGGATTTTGCGAAACTAGCACAGCCTAAGCGGAGCGAAGGCAGCGCACAATCCGTAGAGCATAAATGCGGAGGAGCATTTATGCAAACTAGCACAGCCTAAGCGGAGCGAAGGAAATCAAGCC
>JBDQHQ010000027.1:0-14714 GCA_040264795.1 Akkermansiaceae bacterium
CTTTTGCGGCGTATGACGGGGTTAGTTCGATCATCAACTTAGGTCTGGAGCTCATAATTTTTGCGAGATGTAATACCATTGGCTCAGCACTTTTGGGAAGATCGGACTGTCCCGTTTCAAATGCAACAGACTCTGGACTAGCTCCACTCTTGTGAGGACACATTGCCACTAGCGCACTCATAGGGGCAGTAGCTATTTTAGTAATTACATTGTGGACAGCATAGGAGACCATGCTCCCGTAAGAAAAATCCGGGTGGTTAATGTCGCCCCTCATGGGGATATCGATATTAATCACTCCCTCTGGATTCTCTAGAACTGCAATGGCAAGCCCTAGGGGTAAATGGGGCGCCTCCGAGTTTTCTACCCGAGGGCCAAATTGAACCTCCTTGATTTCAAGATCATTAGCACCTTCGACAATTCCGTCTTTCATCTGGTAGTCCAGCTTCGCCTTGATCCCCCCGCCCGTCGGAGCCCGGCCGATCACTGGCACACAGTATCCTGCAAAGGAGGACATCTTCACCCCATCCACAGAAACCTTCACCCAGGATGATTTAAATGGTTTGCTGGGCAGCATATTGCCCCGCACCTTGATGCTTCCAGCTGATTGGCTTCCCAGAGTCATGGCCAAGTCAAGATCTAGCGGGCGTTGTTCTGCTGTCACAAAGGGACCTGCCTTCATGGCGATATCCTTGATCAGCAGCTTCGCCGGTGGTTGCACCGATTGGTCCAAGATTCGTATGCTGCTATTTTTGATCTCACAGTTTTGCATCGTGATGGCCACTGCGTTTGCCCCGGCTTGCCTGCTTTTCTGAACCAGTTTATGAACACGTTTCAATGCCTCGGTGAACGCCTCACCGATGTCCCTGTCAGCAGCAACCAAGCCCAATTTAATCCGCTCATCCGACTCCTTCGGTTCAGCCCCTTCCCGAGGCGAGCTATTTGCAGGTGACAGCGATGACGCTTCTTGAATTAACTCCAACGCCCCCGCCCTATTTCGGGTCAACATTACTGACGCCCCATCAATGCTCAGGGAATCCAAGTGCATTGACTGGCGATCGATATCAAAGAAAAAGCCATCCAAGCGAAGCGCACGAATTCGATGATAGAGTTCCTCACTATCCGGCTTGACTACATCGAAGTCCTGAAGAAATAGCCAGCCATTCTCCACTCCCAATTCTGGCTCAGAAGCAAGCGGCAGAAACTTGTAGTCGAAATGCAAATCCAACACTCCGCTGGCAATCTCAGCATCAACCAGAGCACTGCCAAAGCTGGAAAAATCGGGAAGCTTCAACGATTTCACGGAGACACTGCCAACAGAACTCAAGGGGTCCAGGCGCAATGAACCTGTGAGCTCTAATGCTTCACCCGCAGCCGTGGCAAGAGTGAACTTGTAAGGGTTGTCATGACCAGCATTGGTCCTGAGGTCCTTCATCACGAAGGAAACATCCTTGAGTTCGCGCTTAAAGGGTTTGTCTAAATTCTCGATGCGCAATAGCAGATCCACATCACGCACCTCCAAGCGCTCTATGAGTAACGATGGGATCCGCACGGATTCAGCACCCTCTGCAGGCGGCGTATTGCCTTTGGATTTAAACAATGATGCGAGATTGAGTTGACCGGATTGATCAATACGCAAAATGCAGCTCGGTTGTTCCCATATAAACTCGCGCACCACGTAGCTATCGCCAAAGACAGAACTCGGCTGAAAGTTGACCTTTAGTTCCTTGAATGAGGCCGCCTCCTCGCCACTACTGGTTTTACCTTTGAAATCCTCAATCTTTAATACCCAGCTGAAGGGATTAAAGTAGAATCGACCTACATCGACATCACCTGCTAGCTTGTCATTCATCTTTGCCAATACGACGTGACGAAGAATCATCGGTACCCCCAGAAAACCCCCAATGAGGTAGATGAAGAACAGAGCCAAAGAACTTACAACAATACGTCTGACCCAACGCTTTCCGGCCAGCGAATTGATAGTTTTTGGAATAGCAAATCTCACTTGAAGTGAATGATACATTGCCATCTAGTCGCGTGAAGTTGAAAAATCAGTAGCAGGCTTCAGTCACGAAAGACACGGATCTTATTTCAGAACCGATTACCCAACAAGCAGAGCAACCACCTACATCTCACCCTCAATGGGAAGCAAAGAAAAGATCCAGTCCTCGAGCCGCTGCATATGAGATCCCGCGGGCTGGCTTTTAAGGACGCGGTCATCACCGACCCATAGCAGACTGCCGTCGGCCTGCTTCTGGACATGCCATGCATTGCGCCGGTCGAAGTCGAGCTCCATAGCCTCTCGCAGCTGCTTATTGAATTCTTCACTCTCAATGACGAGTCCCATTTCTGTATTAATACGAAGTGATCTAGCATCCAGATTGCAGCTCCCGATGAATACCTTGTCATCATCAACGATTAAAGCCTTGGCGTGTAGGGCGAGGCTACGGTTCCCGACAGATCCGCGCATATGACGACTGCGGTCCTTGCCGTCGGCTCGAAGTTCGTGCAGATCAGCTCCATGGTGGACGAGCTGCTTCAAATGGCGACGGTAGGATGCGTGGGCTGCGGTGTGGTTGTTTGATCTTAGCGAGTTGGTAAGGATACGTACTTGCACTCCACGACTCTCTGCGCGCTCGATTGCAGCCTCAAGGTCAGGTGTCGGTATAAGATAAGCTGAGATCAGGACGACTTCTGAATCAGCATTGTCGATGAGCTTGCGCAGGTCATGAGCGACCTGCACAGGCGCCTCACTTGCCTTGGCCGGATTCTTGTGCGGGGGGCGGTCCACAAGAAGGCTCGGGTAGCCCCCTACTGCAGACTCGCCTACCTCCATCCAGGCGGCACGGCGTGCCTCTTCTGTCTCCACGCCTAAAACCCCCATGAAAGGTTTCTGGGATTTACGGAAGGATTCAAGCGTTAGACCTGACTCGGCAGCATGAGGAAGATTCTCAGCTGGAATAGACCAGTGATCATTCCAATAACGGTCAAAAGCTTTGCTTAACACACGGACATACTTACCTCCCGTCAACACCTCAAGATCCCGGAAGTTCATCTTGGAGTCATGGCCATAATACTCATCTGCGAGGTTGCGCCCCCCGACGATGGCAACACGATTATCAATAACGAGAAGCTTGTTGTGCATACGGTGATCTACCCGGGAGAAGTCACCGATATTCAACAATATGCGCATGGCACTTCCACCACTCCGCCGGCCGTAGGGGTTATAGACCCGGAATTCAATATTGGGATGGGCGTCAATGGCATGCACCATCGGATCCTTTTTTTGCAGAAAAGAGTCATCCATCAACATTCTTACCCGCACCCCCCTGTCTGCTGTTAGCAGTAAACGGCGGATGAGCTCTTTACTCACAGGATCGTCCCCTAGCAGGAACGACTGCAGGTCAACACTTGAGGTTGCACTATCGAGGGCGCGCAAACGCCACTCCACGGCCTTGGGACCATGATCAAGGAGTGAAAACCAGTCATCGGAGCGGAGTGCTGCAAGCTCATTCCAAGTGGGTGCATCCGCTGGCGGCAGTGCAGGTTGGTGAACCCCTGCAAAAGGAGTGATGGAGCTACCGCAGGAGGCGAAGAACATCGCTGCCCCCGAGATCGCGCTTAAAAGGATGGATTTTAATGCTTTCATGTGTTGTCAGTGTGAGCTCGAAACAATCATACTGGAAAAAGTCGAATATTATTCTACCAGGATCAAACCCGCTGTTATGAGAATTAGAATGCCAGTGACCGGATGACCAGAATGATAAAGGCACAAGGAAAGACGAAACGCATGACCTTGTCTATTCTACGGGCCAGCTTGAGTTTGTCGTGCCTTGCGAGGTGCGATGTGATGACCACCTCAAGAAGCGTCAGAAAAACGAGTATCGTGGCAACCAGGATAAAATAATCCATTTTTGTTAAATAGGGTATCTTGGGAAGCTCTGCTCCTGTCGAGAACCTATAGGCAATAAGCGTGAGCATGGTTGTCGTGCTTATGCCAATCTGAACACCTGTCTGCTCAGGGTCGATCCAGAATGGAATCCATGACATCATTACAATTAGCAACAAAGGCAGCAGCACCTTGAGGACATAATAATCAGACGCCCTCAGCGCTGTGATATCCATGGAAAATGCTGCAAGTGCGCGCTCTCCCGGGACAGGCTCATAAACCGTTGGATTCAACTTCGTCTCCTCAACTTTAAAATTGGCCAGCGAGATAATCTCAGCAATACCACTCACCACGGTTGAGTCTATTACAAACCTTACCTCATTGGGCGTGTAGAGAGAACTCGTGAAAAGCATACTGAACTTATGCTTGTCGAAAGGAAATTCTTTGAGATCCAGCGATTGTGACAATGCACCCCAGACCCGCTGACGATAGTGCACGGTTCCATCTGGTGAAACCTCAACAACTTCCGGAAATGTCTTCGCCATACGCTGTTGATTAACGATCAGAATAGAAGGATGCCAGATCTCCTGAAAAGTGTAGCTTTTGTTGTGTTTTGAATCGTGTCTCAGCCTGTCATCCTGCCACCTGAATGTGTAAAAAGCATTAATATTGAACGTCTGGTTTGCAGTATTGACGTCATCCATATCCAGTATGAAAACGCGAACATGAACCGTCACAGGGGTGTCGCCTTCGGGCAGAGAAGTATCAGCAGCCGCGACGCCGGTGACGACTGACAAGAAAGCAAGCAAGGAGAGCAAAGAAGATTTTAGCATCGTGAATTTCGGTTCAATAACTACGGCTTTTTCGAGATTCTATTGGCATGGTCGATAACATGCCAGTCTCGCTTTCCATAAAAATTCAAGCCATATGATGTGAAGCACCATCATGCTAATGCAGTCTCAGATAATCAACCAAGCCCGCTTCAATGATCGTTTCATGCTTAATCAATCAAAGGAGCGGATCAGATTCATGATCTCATTGGTATCTGCAAATAGCACCAAGGTCGACATCATGATCTTTACTCGCTTACGCTTAGTTATTTATGGCTATTTATACATATATACTAGAAGTTAAGATATCTAAATATAACCACTTATTTCTCGGGCTCGCATTGGTCATAGCACCACCAAGTTGCTCCATTTCCTCTCAGAAGTCGTTCTCTGGAGAATCCTAAGGCCTGGATTCCAAAAATAGCTATCCCACACCCATGGGAAATATGCTAAAGTCCTCTCAAAAACCGGCGCTGATTGCCGGAAATGAACCATCAACACCACCTTGATCTGAATAGCCCGCCCTCCAAATTGAAGCGTATTGGCGTGTTACGCATGCCGATGCCATGGCACAAACCCATTGTAAGAGAACACGACGCTGATGCCGTAATCCTGCTACACGGCCTATGGCGCAGTGTATGGGCCATGGAACCGATGGCTAAATATCTCCATCAGCAGAGCTATCACACCATCAATGTACCCTACCCGTCTTTTCGCAAGCCTACCGAGGAGCTTGCAGAGATTATCCACGAAGCCATTCAGATTCACGGTGGAAAACGCAAGATCCACTTTGTCACGCACTCTCTGGGAGGAGTATTAGCCCGCAAACTCCTCTTAATGATACCCGAAGAGCAAACAGGACGCTTGGTGATGCTTGCTCCGCCGAATCAAGGGAGCGAAATCGTAGATTGGGCATCGCAGATCAAACCTCTGGCCCGCACCCTTGGACCCGCAGGGATTGAGTTGGGCAGCAACTCCATCAAAGCGCCACCATTGTCTGACAAGGTCGATTCAGCCGTTATTATGGGCAACCAGAGCAGCATCCCGTTCTTCAGGCGTTTACTGGACAAGGAAAACGACGGGATCGTCTCTGTGGAACGCGGCAAAATAGAAGGCATGGACGAGTTTCATATTCTTGATGCGGACCACACTTTCATCGCCTCCGATCCGCGAGTCATGAAGATCACCCTGAAGTTTCTCAGAGACGGCAAAACCGACTGAGTTTCTGCTTTTGATTTAGGCAAAACATCTCTAGAACTCGGCCGCAGCCAAGCTGCCCTGAAAGCCCGATGAGCAAAGCCGACAAAAAAGAAACCACCGACTTCATCCGTGAAATCATTGCCAAGGATCTGGCGAGCGGAAAACACGATACGGTGATCACTCGCTTCCCCCCCGAACCCAATGGCTATCTACACATTGGTCACGCCAAGGCCATCTGCATCAGCTTTGGGATCGCGCTTGAAAACCAGGCTGTCAATGCTCGCTGTCACCTTCGCTTCGATGACACTAACCCTGAGAAGGAGGAGACCGAATATGTGGAAAGTATTAAGAATGATGTGCATTGGCTCGGCTTTGACTGGGGTGAGCACCTCTACTTTGCCAGTGATTACTTTGATTTCTTCTATGAATGTGCCCAGCACCTGATTACCAAGGGCCTTGCTTATGTAGACGAACAATCACCCGAGGAAATGAAAAAGAACCGCGGTGACGTCGTCACCCCGGGAACCCCCTCTCCCTTCCGTGATCGCCCAGCCGAGGAAAGCCTCGAGCGTTTTAGTGAAATGAAAGCCGGTCAGCACGCTGACGGCTCCATGGTTTTGCGTGCCAAGATCGACTTATCATCCTCCAATATGAACATGCGTGATCCGGTCATCTACCGCATCATGCACGCCAGCCACCACAATACTGGTGAGCAATGGTGCATTTACCCGATGTATGACTTCGCTCATCCCTTGGAAGACGCTCACGAGCACATTACACACTCACTCTGCAGCCTTGAATTCGAGAACCACCGCCCTCTCTACGACTGGTTTGTTGAGCACTGCCCTGTGCCTGCAGTGCCTCGCCAGATTGAGTTTTCACGGCTCAACCTCAGCTACACGGTGATGAGTAAGCGCAAGCTACTCCAGCTTGTGGAGGAAGGCCACGTCAGTGGTTGGGATGACCCGCGACTGCTCACTATTTCCGGAATGCGGCGCCGCGGTTATCCGCCAGCCGCCATTCGCAGTTTTTGCTATCGAGGTGGCGTGACCAAGGTCAATAGCGTTACCGACATGGCAATTCTTGAATCCGAGGTTCGCGATGAGCTCAACCGCACCGCTCAGCGCCGCATGGCTGTCCTTGAGCCCCTCAAGGTCATGATTACAAACTGGCCTGGTGATGATCACATCGAGGTGGTAGAGGTTCCCAATAATCCTGCTGACAAAGATTCGGGAACGCGCCAGGTTTCCCTGGGCAAGGAGATCTGGATTGAACAGGAGGACTTCATGGAAGACCCTCCCAAGAAGTTTTTCCGCCTTGGCCCTGGCAGATCTGCACGTTTGCGTGGCGGCTACATCATCACCTGCACTGGCTTTGAGAAGAACGAGGCCGGGGAGATTACTAAAATACACGCTGAATTTATTCCGGACACCATTGGCAAGGACGCCCCTGAGGGCATCAAGTGCCGCGCAGCCATTCATTGGGTGGATGCCGCGACTGCTGTCAACGCCGAGATCAGGCTCTATGACAGGTTGTTTTCCGAGGAAAATCCTGATGCTGCAGAGGGCGGCTTCCTGAGCTGCCTTAATCCGGACTCACTGGCCTTTGTCAATGACGCCAAACTTGAGGCATGCCTTCTCCAGGCAGATAAGAGCGAACAATACCAGTTCGAGCGGGTTGGTTATTTCTGTGCTGACAGCTCAGACCACATCCCTGGAGAAAAAGTGGTATTCAACCGCACTGTCGCCCTCAAAGACTCCTGGAAAAAATAAGCCAGGCTGACTTCTCCCAGCGCACGAGATTACGCCTCGTCCTGCCCTACATTAATGAGGATCTCACGTGGCTTGGCCCCCTCTCCGGGACCAATAATGCCGCGCTGCTCGAGGATATCCATCATGCGGGCCGCACGCGTGTAACCCAAGCGCAGACGCCGCTGCAGCAGCGACGTGCTCGCCTTTTTCTCTTGCCGGATGACCTCCAAACATTTCTGCACGATTTCCTCATCAGCATCAGAAACCTCTTCATCATCACCATCTGAATCGGCATTTTCAATATGCTGTTGAACCGATGTCTCAAACTTTTGCTCCACTTGGTTCGAGCAGTAATCGACCAATTTTGCCACCTCGTCATCATCGATGAATGCGCCCTGGGCACGCTCCAGTTTTGCCGAGCCCGGAGGAAGATAGAGCATGTCGCCTTTACCAACTAATTTGTCAGCACCGGACACGTCAAGAATCACCCGGCTATCTAGCTTGGACGATACCTGGAAGGCAATCCTGCTCGGTATATTCGCTTTAATGATACCGGTAACGACATCCGCCCGCGGTGTCTGGGTGGCAATAATGAGATGTATGCCGGCAGCACGGGCTTTCTGGGCAATACGGGCGATATTCATCTCCACATCTGCCGGAGCCGTCTGCATGAGATCAGCAAGCTCATCAATAATGATCACAATATAGGGAACACGATCAGGGATTTCTTCCTCTTCGTCTTCATCAGAACCATCCAAGGCTGCGGGGCCCAGGTCGCCGTCAGTCAGCGCTTGAGCAATGGAGTCGATATGCTCCTCATCGAACTCCTCTTCCTCTTGATCAAGTTCGAGCTCAAGCTCCTCAGGCTCATCCTTGGCAGCAATCTCACGCTTATTAAAACTATCGAAATTGCGCACACCAACTTCCGCAAACATGCGATACCTGCGCTCCATTTCGTTTACGACCCAGCGAAGTGCAGCCACGACTTTATTCGGATCGGTGACTACAGGCACAGCGAGGTGTGGCAGGGAGTTATACATCTGCATCTCCACCACTTTGGGGTCCACCATGATGAAACGGAGCTCATTAGGGCTGAATTTAAATAGAATACTGGTAATGATGGAGTTAATACAAACAGATTTACCCGCACCCGTAGCTCCGGCAACCAGGAGGTGCGGCATGGCCGCCAGATCACCAACAACGGTATTGCCATAGACATCCTTACCCAGGGCAAGCGGTATCCTTTTTTTCGCACTAGTGAATTCAGGGTCTTGTAGCAACTCATGCAGAGGAACGGCGACTTTGTCGGTATTTGCTATCTCGATACCTACCGTGTCAGAACCGGGAACTGGTGCCAGAATGTTAATGCGCTCTGCCTTGGTTGCCCGGGCAATATCAGCCTCAAGCTGGGTGATTCGGTTTACACGCAGGCCAGCGCTTGGATAGACCTCATAGCGCGTAATCGTCGGCCCTCTGGTTATGTTGCCTGCAGTAACCTCCACCCCGAAGGCTCCCAATGTATCAATAATGGTCTGCTGAATAGCAACCAGCTGATCTTTGTCAGCCTCGACCTCAGGCTCCACATGATCAGGGATATCCAGCAAATCAAAACCGGGAAGCTCATAGTCGGTGAATTCATCCGTACTGAGTCCCGAATACTCCGGCTGCTTTTTGGCGAAAGGTTTCGCCGCCAAATCTGCCGCGGGCTTGCGGCGTTGCGATGCATCAATAATTTGCGGAGCTGGCGTTTCCTTGAGAGGTAATTCCGGCTGCGGATCTTCGCTGAGCTCCGTTGCGGAAAGATCACCAGCCTGAGCCTTTTTACTGCGGGCATTTTGCTTGGCTGCAGCGCCTTTTGGCTTGCTAGCACCTCCACCTGACTTGCCTTCGAGACCCTGAAAATCCTCACTCTTACGGAGCTTGTCGATGGCGGACGATTTACCAGAGGTAGCTGAAGCCTCTGATCTCTTTTGCTTGAGGCTTGCAAACCATTTGACCGTCGAGCTGACTACCGCGCTGGTGAAAGTGATCGGGTGAAGCCCTGTCAGTAGAATGAGACTGACCAGATAAACACAACCCAAGACCAAAATAGCGCCCGGCTTGTTGAAAAGAGCTTCGAACAACCTCGTGCCTGTCCAGTAACCGATCCATCCACCAACACCGCCTTCAATACCGTTACTGCTTGCCCAGCCTGCCAGGAAAAGCGTCTGAACTGACAGCAAACCAGCGGCACTGAGGATGAACACGCCGCAGCCAGTCCATGTATACCATGGGGCTCTGGCATTCATTACGAGCTTGGCAAGCCCCATCCAAATCAAAACAAGTGCCAGCAAGTAGGCAGCGGCACCGAATAAAGCAAAAGTGATATAGGCAAAATTGGCACCCACAGGGCCAATCCAGTTTTTGGCTTCTGAGGCCGAATCAGACCCTTCATCCGCGCCCCCCATAAACTGAAAGATCGAAGGGTCATAGGCTGAGAATGACACCAATGACAAAAGCAGCAATAGACCGGACCCGCAAAGTAGTATCCCCAGCACCTCATTGGGCCATGGTTTGCGTTCGTCTTTCTGGTTTCTTAATTTGTTGCGAGGGGCTGCCATGCTAAAAGCTAGAGGAGGAGATACAGGGAAATCTTTGAGTGTTCAAGCATCTCTCACTCAAGTCTTGCTGGCAAGATTAATTCCCATGATTTTAATAATCAATATCAGTTAACTATCTGATTGAATCTCGTCACTTTTTGTTTTTTGCTGATTGGCTTTTCCTCTGCCGTATTTAGACCACGACATGCGCTTGTTACTCGTATTACTCGATGAACCCGTCCCGGGCAGAGTATTGCCTGAATTAGCACGAGATATCGGCGACAATGACGCGCATGAATATTACAAAGCCCTGATTGAGGTGATGCTGAGACAGTTGCAGGGCTTGGAAAAATGCCGCATCCGTTTTTGCTACGCACCCGCTGATGCTGACGAGGCAATCAGGTTCTGGATCTTGTCTACTATGAATGCTCGCCCCGGCCCGGCAGAGGATCTCTACTTGGCACCCTCTACTCCCTCAATCGAACAAGAGATAGATTTTCGCCCCCAAGGCACTGGAGAGCGAATTGAGATCATCAAGCAGGCATTCACCGACGGCTTTGCCGAGGGCTATCAGGAAATCGCTCTGGTCAAACCCACGTGTATTGAATGCGGAGCTCGATGGATCAACGCTGCTTTCGCGAGATTGCGTGCAGAATCTAGCCGGGATGCTCTTGTTGGCCCTACCGACAAGGACAGCTACTACCTTCTGGCGCAGCGATTCGGGGCAACGGAATTATTTGCGAACATCCCTTCAGCAAATGACAGCGAACTCAGGTCTCTGGAGCTGGCCGCTCAACGCGCAGGTATTACGATTGAAAGACTCCCCCAGCTCAGCGAGACAGAAACACTCAAAGACTGGCAAAGGCTAGCGGCATCCCCCTTGGGGCCTGCACTTAAAAAAGCATTGGGCCAACCACTCGAGAACATCAATCTGCAGGCTCGGGACATCGATTAGCATCAAAGCACCACAATGTCTGCTGCTTGAGAAAATCGGCGGTGCTCGCCATCGACTTCCACCTTGAGTGACCCGTCACTGCCAATACCATGCACGGTTCCCTCGAGTTGCTTTTCGTGGGCCATAAAACGAATAAAGCTACCCGTCAAATAACACTTCTTTTGCAAACGTGGCAACTGTTCGTCAAATTGATTCCCGCAAGATTCCACCTCGGAGAAAATGCCATTGAGCAAGGCTGAAAAAACCACCTCTCTCGACACCGGGTTGCTGGCTGCCTCCGCCACAGAAATCGCCCCTATTCCGGGACTAGTAGAAACCGGAGCCGATACCACATTGATTCCTACCCCCACGACCACAAAGTCCTCCCGAGCTTCCGCAAGAATGCCCGCACATTTTTTGTTTTGAATGTAAACATCATTGGGCCACTTCACCTTCGCATGAACCCCGCATATTTCATGAAGTGCTTCAGCAATACCGAGTCCTGAGGCCAGGGCGATGCGGCTCCAATGCTCCTTCGGAAAAGTGGGCCTGACGATCATGGAAAACAGAAGACCGTCGCCAGCTTCACAGATCCACTCTGCCCCTCTTCTCCCCCTACCGGCTGTCTGATATTCTGACAATACAACCGTGCCGTGCTCAGCACCTTCCAGAGCCAGTTTCCTAGCCTCATCATTCGTTGACACCAGGTCCTGATGATACGCCAAGCGTAAATACCAATCAGGCGCCAAGGCCGCAAACTGACGCAAATCAAACATTCCCTGGTGTCTATCGACGATTAAAACGTGAGATTTCACGCTCTACCTCACGCATCTCGGTTCGCTTTTTCAAATCCTGCCGCTGATCGGAATGGCTCTTGCCCTTACCAATGCCAATCTCCACTTTCACTTTCCCGCTTTTCCAATACATCCTCAGACAAGGCAAGGTGCAACCTTTCTGGGACGTCACTTCTGCGAGCTTGATAATTTCCTTTTTGTGAAGCAGAAGCCGCCTGGGCCGGGTCACACCATGCTGAAACCACTCACCTGCAGTTTGCCATGGCTGGATATGGCAACCATAAAGAAATACCTGCCCATTCTCAATGCGGGCATAACCATCCGCGATATTTACCTTACCCGCACGGATTGATTTGACTTCCGTGCCTTTCAGCTCAACACCGCACTCATAAGTATCTGAGATATGGTAGTCGCGGCGCGCCTTGCGATTGGTGGCTATATCGGCGCTCATCGTAGTAGTTGCAAGCAACGTTGAGCCTCACCCTCAACGGGCCTCGCTTGGGAGGAAATTAATTTTCCTCAGCTTGGGAAAGCACCACCTTACCTTCGATAATCTCAGTCAAGGCAATGTCTGCAGCACCCATGCTGGGCACGGTGTCAATAAGTGGAGCACGGCCTTGGTTGAGTTGGGCTACGCGCTTGGAGACTACGTTCACGAGAATCTGAGGGTCTTCAATGATTTCGGATGCTTTGACAACGAGGTTGCTTTTCATAGATTTTGAGGAGTGCACAGAACCTGCCTTTTTTTCATCAAACGGAATGATGTTCGAATCGTTCATGGCTGGTTGCAGGTAATTGAATAATAGGAGAGAAGTGAAATGCCAGACTGAGAACAGAAAATAAGCCGGACTGCGGGACAGAGTCAAAATCATTTATTCCCCGATAATTCAAGCTTATTATGCTTTATTTTGATAAATTGGGTCTATTTGACACAGGCATGAGAGATAGCTCCGCCATAAAAAATAGCCCTCCCATCAGATTCTTCCATCATTGTAACCATTTTTCACAAGACAATTGAGCTCTAATGAATCAACATAGCCGCATCAAAGCGAATAGCTGCTACAAACACAACTACCCTAGCATAAAACTCAATGACCCCTGCTCCTGATCCATCATTGCAAGCCTCTATTCACATTGGGGCTAGCTCTATTTCACTGCTGGTTGTCGAAAGCCATGAAAAATCCGAGGACGGGCCAGGAGACTTCCTCGAGCAGTCCATCCCCTTGGCTCACGACATATATCAGCGAGGATCTATCAGGCGCTCCACCATTGAGCGCTGCGTGAAAATCCTCAGAGGATACCGTGAAACGCTTCGTGAGCTGGGTGCTACCGAGGAGACCCCCATACGCGCGGTAGTCACCAATGTTATCGCTGAGGCCGACAATCAGGACGCGTTCCTCAACCGCATTCAGATCGGCTGTGGTTTCCGGGTGCAACCTCTCGATGAGGGTGAAATGACCCGCCTCATCTATTTAAAAACAAGACGCCGCTTGCGTGACACCCCCTCGATGAAAAAATACACCACTCTGGTGGTGCACGTCGGTCCCGGCAACACGCGCGCCCTGCTCTTTAAAAACGGCAGGATATCCGACTACAGCAACTATCGACTGGGTGTTTACCGGACTGGCGAGGCTATCAAGCAGGATAATGACAACCAAGACAACGCTGCCAGCCTCAGCAAACTGACCCGTGAGCACATCCGAAGCCAGATCAACCTGATCAATCACGATTACAGGGATGCGGGAATCGAGGAACTGGTATTGATAGGCTATGAAATCCAGCACCTCTCCCACTCACTGGTTAAACCCGGAAAAACAAAGATCACCTACCGCGCCCTGGCAGATATCTCGTCACGCATCGCAGCCATGTCAGAGGAAATGCGGGTCAAAAAATACCAGTTTGACTACAGCACCGCACAATCAATCGTCACCGCTCTTGAAATCAACCTCGCTATTTCCGAAACCTTGGAGGTTGAAACCATTAGATTACCGGGCAGTGATTACGAGCGCGGACTCCTGCATGACATACCAACTTCCTTCTCCCTGACTGAGGGCTTTCAGCTCGAAGTGCTTCGCTCCGCTGAGAGTCTTGCACGCAAATACCGGTGCCACCGCTCTCACGCCTCTCAAGTTGCCCGTCTTAGCCAACGTTTGTTTGAATGCACCGCTGAGCTTCACCAGCTCGATGAGCACGATTCGCTTCTGTTGCAGTGTGCCGCTATCGTTCATGAATGCGGAAATTTCATCAGTGCCCGGGCCCACCATAAGCACTCTCACTATATCATTCTCAACAGCGAGATTTTCGGCGTGGGCCTCAGAGACCTAGCCATTGTCGCCCTGATCGCACGTTATCACAGGCGTTCAGGCCCCAAGCCAAGCCACTCGGGCTATCGTGATTTGCCTGCGGATGATCGCATGCGTGTCTCCAAGCTCGCCGCGATTTTACGCATTGCAGACGCCTTGGATCATAGCCACTCCGCACGCATTGGGGAGATCGATGTCAGTATTGGTCAACAGAAACTCAATATCATATTACACGGCATCACTGATGCGTCGGCAGAACGCATGGCTATGCGTTCCAAAGCTAATTTATTTAAAGACATCTATGGCCTGGGTGTTGCCATACAGGAAAATTAATATCACTTTTACCATAAGCTGACCGAAAGGCGCTTTCCTAACTGAAAACAAAAACTTCAATACCATGTCATTCATAAACCGCGAACTTTCCTGGCTAGAGTTCA
>JBDQHQ010000028.1:0-14574 GCA_040264795.1 Akkermansiaceae bacterium
CCGGCAGCCCCTGAGGCCCCTGTAGCACCCGCGGCCCCAGTCACCCCGGCAGCACCGGCTACTCCCACTGCTCCTCTGACACCTCCGGCTCCACTCACCCCCTCAGCCCCACTCAAACCAGCAGCGAAATTGTCTCCTCCAAAACTTGAGAAGGCTCCTCCTGCCGTTCCACCATCAACGGCAAAACCATCACCCCAGGAATCTCCTGCTGATAGCTCACCAGCTAAGCCTGAAAAAGAAGAAAAGACAAATACACCTCCAGCCCCGGCTGCAAAAAGCATAACCAAGGCCTCTGAAAAAACTCCAGCTGATGAGCCAAAACCAGCAGACGAGGCGCCATCAGAACCTGCACCGGCTAAACAAGCGGAAGAAAAAGCCAGTGACACTGGTATGCCTGCCCCCATGACATTATCCGCTGCCGCGGCCCCCAGTGTGGATGCTGACGGGAAGGTCCAACCCATCAGGCTCAGTCCTGCAGGACTGGGGGATGCGCCGGCTCCAGTTCTCAGACCGGTAGTAAACACAACGCTTGTCGATGGCAAAATCGTGCTCAAAAAGCCGGCCGAGAAGGACGAGGCATAGTAAACGGCCCTCTGCTTTTGTTCAATAGTTATAAAACTATTACTGCGTAAGCTATATCCGCTATGTAATTTGTGTGTCAAAATCCTCACGCATTGACAACTTGACTTGCGAGCGCTGCTTGTTATTTCTACAAGCATGGAAATAGAAGAGGCTACGCACGCTTTGGCAGCTCTGGCGCAAACATCCCGCCTGGAGTTATTTCGTTTACTTGTTGTATCTGGTGATGAAGGCTTACCTGCCGGTAAAATCTCCTCCGAGCTGGGCGTTCCCAAGCCGACCTTATCATTCCATCTTAAGGAGCTCACCACAACAGGCCTGATTAGCTCAGAACGTCATGGGCGCTCGATTACCTACAAGATCAATGTTGAAGGCATCAGGGAATTAATGGATTTTCTAACCCAGGACTGCTGCCAAGGACGGCCCGAGCTTTGCAATATCTCGAACCTCTCATCAGACACACTCCCCACCAACCTACTATGAATGTCGCGATTAATGGATTTGGCCGCATGGGGCGCCTCGGATTTCGCTGCGGCTGGCAACACCCGGAATACCGGATCACCCGTATCAATGAACTGCTTGGCAGCCCTGAAACGGGGGCTCATTTGCTCGAGTTTGATACCGTTCACGGCAGGTGGGATCATGGCATCTGCCATGACAACTCAAGCATCAGAGTCGGTGGCGAGCGCATTGCCTACAGCAATGTTGCCACGCCTGCTGAAATGGATCTCGATGGCGTGGACATCGTCATTGATTCCACCGGGGCCTACCGCACACCTGAATTGCTACAGCCCTACTTTGATGCCGGAGTTAAAAAAGTCATTGTGGCAGCCCCTGTCAAAGAAGGGGCGCTCAACATTGTCATGGGCTGTAACGATCACCTCTACGAGCCGGACAAGCACCACCTTCTTACCGCGGCATCATGCACCACCAACTGCATTGCCCCCGTCGTTAAAGTAATCCTCGAAAATCTCGGGCTCAAACACGGCATGATCACCACCATGCACGATGTCACCAATACCCAAGTGGTTGTCGATGCTCCGCACAAAGACCTGCGCCGGGCCAGATCCTCTCTGAACTCACTCATTCCCACCTCCACAGGATCAGCAACAGCCATCACGATGATCTATCCGGAGCTGAAGGGCAAACTGGACGGTGTTGCCGTGCGTATTCCTTTACTCAATGCCTCGCTAACGGACTGTGTTTTCGAGCTTCCCAAACCCACTACGGTAGAGGAGGTCAACGGGCTTCTCAAGCATGCCTCGGAAAACGAGCTCAAAGGCATTCTCGGCTTTGAGGAGCGCCCACTCGTTTCCGCGGACTATACCAATGACACTCGCTCCGGTATTGTTGACGCACCCTCCACGATGGTTACTAACGGCACACAGCTCAAGTTACTGGTCTGGTATGATAATGAGATGGGCTACGCCGCACGCATGATGGAGCTCACCGCCAAGGTTGCGGCCTCCCTTTAAAACCTCTGGCTCTCTGATCTTTTCAAGCCTGTGAATACCAAGAGCTACGCAATCGTAACTGCCTCTTACTGGGGTTTTACTCTGACAGACGGGGCTCTGCGCATGCTTGTGCTGCTCCACTTTCACAGCTTGGGATTTTCTCCCCTTCATCTGGCTTTTCTGTTTCTGCTTTATGAGTTTTGCGGAGTGCTTACCAACTTGTTGGGCGGTTGGATCGGCTCAAGAGTCGGGCTAAAGTTCACCCTCTACTCAGGCCTTGGCATCCAAATTATTGCGCTACTCATGCTATCACTGGTCAATGCTGACTGGACGATGGCGCTCTCCGTGAGCTACGTGATGGCATCCCAGGCGCTCTCTGGCATTGCCAAGGACCTGACGAAGATGAGTTCAAAAAGTGCGGTAAAGCTTCTCGTTAATGATGCTGAGGGTGCCCTGTTCAAGTGGGTCGCTATACTAACGGGGTCAAAAAACGCACTCAAGGGCGTCGGCTTTTTACTGGGTGGCCTGTTACTCACCTGGCTCGGCTTTGTTCATTCGCTCTGGCTCATGGCGGCGTGCCTGGGACTCGTACTGCTCGCTGCTCTTTTGTTTCTCCGACAAGACATGGGCAAGAGCAAAAAGAAGGTCAAATTTACCCAGCTATTTTCCAAATCGCGTGAAATTAATTGGCTTTCCTCCGCCCGTTTTTTTCTGTTTGCATCCCGGGATGCGTGGTTTGTAGTAGCACTTCCGGTATTCTTAAAATCAAGCCTCGGTTGGAGCTTTAATGAAGTGGGATCATTCATGGCGGCATGGGTAATTGGTTACGGTATCATCCAAGCCAGTGCGCCCAAACTAATCAAGCACGAGAGACCAGGACGCAGCGCTATCCTCTGGGTAGGCCTGCTCACTCTGGTAACCGCCAGCCTCGCTGCTGCGGTGATGAACGATTTCCACCCGGTGGTATCCATTTTTGTGGGTCTTGCTCTCTTTGGTATCGTCTTTGCCATCAACTCCGCATTACATTCATATCTGATTTTGGCCTTCACTTGTAATGATCAAGTCGCACTCAACGTCGGGTTTTATTACATGGCCAACGCCTGGGGACGCCTTGTCGGCACCCTGCTCTCCGGACTCATGTTTCTTGCAGGGGGGCTCAGCGCATGCCTGTGGACAAGTAGCATTATGTTATTGGCAGCCTTGTTGCTTACCCTGCCTCTCCATCAGTCAAAAAAAGCATCCGCTTAGTAAGCGCGCTCATGAGACGTGCATGCCCTATCTGACTTGCCATATGAGGCTCAGGATGCGAGGATAATTACCGTAGTCATGTCTATCTCACTCGACGCCCTGC
This sequence comes from Akkermansiaceae bacterium, assembly GCA_040264795.1. Classification (GTDB taxonomy): domain Bacteria; phylum Verrucomicrobiota; class Verrucomicrobiia; order Verrucomicrobiales; family Akkermansiaceae; genus Oceaniferula. Next base: position 3,385 of record JBDQHQ010000028.1, read on the forward strand.
CGCTTCCCAAGCAAGTCTACGATCAAATCGTTGCAATGCGCCGTGATCTGCACCGGCACCCCGAGCTCTCATGGAAAGAAGAGCGGACTACTGCGCGCATTTGCAAATTCCTCAGTGAGCTGGGCCTTGACTACGACACCTCACATGCACCCACGGGTGTTACGGCCACTATCCCGGGTCGTGATCATTCCCGGGGAGCCATTGCCCTGAGGGCCGATATTGACGCTCTCCCCATCTTGGAAGAAACCGGCTTGGACTTTGCCTCTGAAAATGGCGGAGTCATGCATGCCTGCGGACACGATGGCCACACGAGTATTCTGCTGGGGGCCGCAGCCATGCTTGCGGCAGAGGATGAGCTCCCTGTTCCTGTAAAACTCATTTTTCAACCGGCAGAGGAAACCGGTGAGGGCGCCAAGGCACTGATTACTGCCGGCATTCTTGAAAATGTTGCGATGATTTTTGGCGGTCATATTGACCGCGGCTATCCACTTGGATCCATCATTGTCACCGATGGCCCGGTCAATGCCTCATCAGATCACTTCTCCATCACGATCAGTGGCAAGGGCGGGCATGCCGGGCGGCCTCACGAAACCACGGATGCCGTTGTTGTCGGCTCACTGCTGGTCATGGCCCTGCAAACCATCGTCTCGCGTGAGATGAACCCCGCTCACCCCTCGGTTGTCACGGTCGGCAGTTTCACTGCCGGCTCGGCATCAAACGTCATTGCCGAGCAAGCCGTACTTCAAGGTACCATCCGCGCTCAAGAGCCGGAAGTGCGCATCGCACTCGAGCAATCCATCCGCCGTGTTGCCACCTCCGTGGGTGCATTACATGGAGCTGCCATCGACACTCAAATCAAATACGGAACGCCAGCCGTCATCAACGCGGCTCAACCAGCCATCATTTCCCGGCAGACGGCGCAGGAGCTCGTTGGCAATGATCTGGTCCGGCCCCTTGATCACGCCAACATGGGGGCGGAGGATTTTGGTTGGTATGCCAAAGAATGCCCGGCTTGCTACGTGCGCTTTGGCACCGCCTCACCGGAAAAGGAATTTTACCCAGCCCACTCCAGCCGCTTTGATTTTGACGAGCAGACCCTTGCCGTCGGCGCCTCTTACTACCACCGACTCGCGATCAAGGCAGGCAAGCAGCTCCTATCCAGCGCTCCATGATCAATATCCGTGAGGCCAACGAAGATGACATCACCGCCATTGGTGAGCTCTTCACTGCTACCTACAAAGATCACTACGCACACGCTCAGTTCTACCACCCTCAAAATCTTAAAAAGCTGATCTTCGATGATGACACCCTCATCCTGGTTGCAGAAGACACAGAGAAGCAGCAGATTTTGGGAACGAGCTCGGTGATTTTGGATCTTGGATCCTTTGGTGATCTCATCTGAGAGTTCGGCAGGCTCGTCGTTCATCCTGACGGGCGCAATCACGGCCTGGGCAAGCGTCTCATGAAAGCCAGGCTTGATGCCATCGAAGACCGGCTTCACATCGCCATTGTCGATAACCGCACGACCCACCCCTACTCGCAGAAAATTTCAGCTGGAGCTGGTTTCGTCTGTGCCGGATTTCTTCCCTCCATGACCCTTTTCAAGAATCGCGAGAACATCATCCTCTACGTAAAGCATTTTGGCAATGCTCTCCAATTGCGGCGCAATCATCCACTGGTCATACCCGAAGCTTATGAACTGGCCGATCAAGTTCTGTGCTCATGCGGCTTAGCGGGAGAGGTCATTGTCGACGCGGATTCGCAGGCGTATCAGGATCCCGGGGGTTATGATCTTGCGGAAATGATTTCACACGGTTATACCTCGCTATTGCACTTTGAGCGGGGTCGCGTCGCGCACAGGGAGCTCTTTGGCCCGGTCAAATTGCACGCCGGCATTTTTCAACTTCGCATCCGCAACTACCGATACATCCTGGCGCATAGCAATGGACACCTGGTCGGCGGTTTAGGTTTCCACGTTAATCAAGCTGACAAATCCGCTCGCCTGCTTGAGCTCGTCTCGGCAGATGAAAATCCAATCCGAGTTCTCCTCACGGAGGTGACCCGCCTGTGCCAGGAAGACGAGCAGGTCGAATACATAGAGGCTGACATCAGTGCCTACTCACCTCGAATGCAACGTACCCTGCTTGAATTAGGCTATCTGCCAGCGGCTTATATCCCGTCCATGACATTTCACCGCGTTGAGCGTCTCGATGCAATTCGCATGGTGAAGCTGCTGGCACCACTGGATACTGAAAAACTCCAACTCCACGACACCAGTGCCGCAGTGGCCAATATCGTCATCCGGGAGTTTTCCCGGGGTGAGATATCACCGAGCCTTACTAAAATAGCGGCAGAGGCTGCCCTCTTTGAAGGTTTGGACAAGCGCCAAGCCGGAGAGTTGGCGGCAATCTGCACACCCGTATCCTTTGCCTCGGGGGACATCCTTATAGAGCAAGGCGCTCCTGCAGGCCAAGCGCTACTCATTTTGTCCGGCTCGGTAGCTGTCAGTATGGACGGCAACAAGGTTGGCAGTATCAGCACGGGGGAAACCCTTGGCGAAATTTCACTCCTCAAAGACCTTCCTCACAACGCTACCGCAACCGCACTTGATCAAACCGAAGCCGCTGCCCTGGATCAAACTGAACTCCAGAGACTGATTCGCCGACGTCCCGATATTGGTGTTGTGCTCTACCGCAACCTCGCTACCCAGCTTGGTGATAAGCTGCTCCGAGCTGACCGGCAAATCATCCGGTAATAGCCGATACTACAGCTCCACGCCGAGGATCATGACTCACCCTTTTCGCTCCTCCGTCTCAAAACCCGGGGGCAGAGTGAAACATGAGTCCCTCACCTGAACGAGGATGGGTGAAGCCAAGCTCACAGGCATGGAGCTTAAGTTGACCCGGGCCGCTACCCCGCCCGTAAAAAGGGTCTCCGACAATAGGAATTCCCAGCCCTTTCTCGTGATAGGCATGCAGCCTGAGCTGATGGGTGCGCCCGGTCACCGGGATAAACTCCACCCGGGTATATTGCCCCTCGACCGCCATTTTTTTCCAGTGGGTAGTGCCAGTTTTGCCGTGCACCTCATCATAAATCTGGATCGGCCGGTTATCCACATCGAGCCGGAAGGGAAGCTCAATCGTGCCTTCCTCGAGCTCAAGCACCCCGTCTAACAAGGCAATGTACTTTTTATGAGTCAATCGCTCATGGAATTGGCGAGAGAGATTTCTGTGGGCCTCCGCGCTGATTGCAACCACCATAAGGCCTGAGGTATCCATATCCAAACGGTGGACGGCAGGCTGCTCAATACAATCCGGGAAGAGCTGCCTTACCCTGTGGGCCACACTATCCAGTTTGTCTTCTCCGCGGCCGGGAACGGCAAGCATACCGCTGCGTTTATTGACCACAACAAAGTCCGGATCAATGTGCACAAGATCCAATGGCGGGGAAGCACTCATTAAGTGAGCTTATGACGCATCATCTGAGCTCATGCAAGAAATGATGATTGCAGCCATGCGAGAGCTCACCCATCATGAACTTATGAATGAGGACATGCTCAATGAGGCCTATGCGTTGTTTGATGCTGCCAATGCTGAGGATCCTAATATGCTTTCCGTCGGCGGTGCTGAGCAGCCCAAGGAGCTTGTATTTGCAATGCGCCTGACCGAGGCTGTGCTCAAACTTGATTCTAATGCCTCGGAAGCACTGAGACTCGCATCACGGTGCCAGCATATCTGCCGCTGGGAAATACCGCGCAACACCCAGCCCATGGGGCGAGCAGGCTATCTGAAATGGCGCACCCTGCTGAAAAAATTCCATGCAGAAAAATCCGGTGAAATTCTTCGCCGCGTGGGCTATGACGAAACAATCATCGCCCGGGTCAGGGACCTCAACCTCAAGAAAAATCTCAAAACCGATCCTGAATGCCAAACCATCGAAGACGCGCTTTGCCTGGTCTTCCTTGAGCACCAATTTGATGCATTGATTGCAGATACCGAGGAAGAAAAAATGCTTGGCATCGTGCGCAAAACCTGGGCCAAGATGAGCCCTCACGGTCAGGAGGCCGCCAAGTCCCTGCCCTTCTCAGAGCATGCCCAAGCTGTGCTGGAAAAATCCCTTGGTTAAATCCTAATTCCTCACGCTTTTGCTAAAGGCTCGACTTTTCAATACTAATCCCCTACCCAAATCTTCGTGAGTAATTCAGAACCAACACCCAAAAAAAGTCCTGATCTCGAAGTCAAAGACGCTCAGCTTATCTTTAACTCAGTCTGGGACGGCCTTGAGGCTGAGCGTGGGCGCGAAAACATGCGCTTTCCCAAGGAACTGATTCTTCTGGGAGGAGCCCCCGGGTCAGGTAAGGGAACCAACACCGCCTACATATGCAAGGTTCGTGACATCTCGGCTAAGCCCATTGTCATCAGCTCACTTCTGGACACACCGGAAATGCAGGCTCTCAAGGCAGAGGGCCATATGGTGGGTGATCGTGAGGTGGTCGACATTCTGTTTCGCAAGATGTTGGACAGTGAATACCGAGAAGGAGTCGTTCTGGACGGTTTTCCGCGGACGAATGTTCAAGTCGAGTGTATTAAAAGGCTTTACGATAAGATGGTATCACTACGGCGTGAGTTTGAAAACACACCTCTCAAAGTACACTTCAAACAGCCCATCTACCACATCATGGTGCTCTTTGTCGACGAGTCGGAGAGCATTGCGCGGCAACTCAAGCGTGGTCGCGAAGTTATTGCCCACAACGAAGAGGTCAAACGCTCAGGCAACGGCACCCTGCTCGAGGAGAGACCTACCGATACCAATGAGGATCTGGCACGTAACCGCTACCGCACTTTCAAGGAGCAGACCTATGATGCCTTGCTTTCACTGAAGCAAATCTTTCACTATCACTTTATCAACGCCCAACTTCCGCTGGATGCCGTTCAGAGCAACATCCTCCAGGAACTTGAATACCAAAGCTCGCTCGAGCTCGACCCCCGCACCTATGACGTGGTGCGAAGCCTCCCCGAGGCAGCTGACATCACTAATCACGCTCGCCGCGATTTGGTTTACCGTTTGGATCGCTACAATCTGGAACATCCCGAGCTCTTCCGTGATGTGGTTGAAATGATTGACAGTAAAATCATGTCCATCATCAAGCCCCATGCCATTTCCGGCAGGGCGCATGTCAACACCGAGGATTCCTTGCTATCAAAGCCCAAAGCACTAGCTATGCTCATTGACGTTTTTTCCGAGCGGGGTTTCTTTGCTTCGGTAGACATCCATCTCATGGAAATACCCAACCGTATTGACCTTAAAACCGGCAAAATCGAGTGCCGGGAGAAGAAGGTATTTCGCATCACCGTTCACTTCAAGGGTTCCGAGATACGAAGGGGCTAGATCCATGACCGCCTTCTCCAACAGCCATACGGACAAGGACCTTGAGCGCCTGAGGCAATTTCTCACCGAAACCCTGCAAAAGCAGGCGGTTAGCATGCCTAAAAACCCTGCCGGCGACATCCAGTTGCTCAATCTTGCCTGTGGTCGGGCTGATGAGACACAGATCCTGGCCGATGTATTTGGAAAAAATGCGCATGCCATTCATTTGACCGGCATCGATATCCGAACACGTGAAATAGGAGAAGCCAAAGAACGCTGGAGTAAATTAGCGGATAAAGCGACCGCGGATTTTCATGTTCAAGATGCTTCCCAGCTCACCCAACTCAAAGAACTGGATCACCAGTTTGATATTGCCTTCATGCGGCACCAGAATTTCTGGAATGGGGACACCACATGGACCAAAATTTACGATGAAGCTCTGCACCGGCTCGATGATGACGGCCTGCTGGTGATCACCTCTTATTTTGACCGTGAGCATCGGCTTGCCCTTGATGCGATCCAGGGGCTAGGCGCGGAATTGGTGTGCTCAGAGCGCAATCATCATTCTCGCATCATTACCGATGCCCCGAACAAATCGGTGGATCGTCACGTGGCCGTCTTTCGCAAGCCCTGAGAGCTCATCCGCAGGATTTGCATCAAACAGGTCTCCAGCACATCAACCACTCCTCCCCCTCGCGAGTCGGAAAATGCTCCCGGGGCAATCGACCCCAATCCAGGGTGAAACTTTTCTCAAAGTGCCTCTCAATTGTCTCAATGTTGGTTTTATAGGGAGGCCCATCACCCTCAGGATCCTGGGCAAAGGCAAAGAAGACACCAATCAAAACCCCGTCTGGCTTTAACAAGCGTTGCGCGGCGTCAACGTATCGGCCTCTCTGATCCGGCGTGATCGCACAAAAACAAGTGTGCTCCCAAATCACATCGTAGCGTTTGGCTTTGGCTAGTTGCGGATCAAAAAAGTCTCCCAGCACATAGCTAACACCAGCAGCACTATTCGATAAGCTTGCCTCCTCCAGTGCCAATTCTGAAATATCCAGCCCTGTTACTCTGCAGCCAGCTTTCGCAATTGCCGCAACATCATGTCCGTAGCCACAACCAGGCACAAGCACCTCAGATCCGGAGGCTAATTCACCGCTGGCAATGACCTCTAAAAGGGCCGGTGATGGAGCCCCTTTGTCCCAGGGAGTTCGCCCTTCAGAGTAATCTTGGTTCCAGTCCCGCTGCTCGCTTGCCATGTGATCCATTAAGGAAGTTCCAGACCTCTTTTCCAACTTAAAAATAAACGACATGGCCCACACATGACCCTGCCGCTTGTTGTCCTGGAAGCCCTGGCTGGAACAGCGCACGCCCCTATCAATGGTGTGCAGATCTATACCCCATCCGTTGACTCAAAATACGTATCCTCATGGGAATAAACGGGAGCACAACAGCAGAGAAAACTAATATCTGTGACTGCTTTGATTTGGTGCCATGCATTTCGAGGAATGAGAATAGCATCACTGGGACCTACTTCGCGGATATCACCATCAATTTCCATTCTGCCTTGGCCCTCGAGGATAAAATAAATCTCCTCACTCTGTTTGTGATAATGGCGCTGAGTTTCACCACCTTCCGGTAAACTCGCCTCGGCAAGGCTCTGCTTCTCAACAGGAGCGTTAGTGGCATCCAGAATACTGCGAATCGTGGAGCCATCGGCCGTGGTGAAGGGTTTCTGTTCACTAAGCTGGTTGACGATCATGCCTCTTGGTAACAAATTAAACGTGTGGAAACAACTCCTGTGATCTGTCCTGCCTGCTTTGAGAGCTTCGAGGTCGCTTTGCCTCCTGCCGAGGAATGTCCCTGCGAGGTAGACTATGACTGTGAAGTATGCTGCCGCCCCATGATCATTTCTTTTAGCCAGGGAAGTGCCGAGGCCCGCAGCCTTGATGATTAAAAAACATGTCTGAGCCCAAACACATTGAGGGGCGTGAAGCATGCCCATTTCTTCCACCTGTCTCAGATGTAATGCGCGCAAGCGATACGCGGGACTTGCGTGAGGGGGGTGACACAGACGCCTACTATCTTGCCACTCTTGAGTGTGCCCAGTCACTATGGCTGCAAGGCAAACCAGCTCAGGCACTTTTGCAGCTCAACCATGCCTTGGGCGTTGAACTCGCTCCTGAATCCCAAATACTCACCCGGTGGCCGTTGCCCTATCAGGCAAAAGTCTGGATGTTCACCCGACGCCACGAGGAGGGCTTCATCGGCAACCCCGTGAGACACTACCAGCACCTCGCCAGCCGTATGAGTGGCCCCCGCAAGGAACTGCGGATATGGCGCGCCTGGGCATGCTTTCATCTCGCCGAAAACGTGCTCCCGGAGGCAGAATTCCCAAGGGATCAGCGCCAAATTGAGAAAGAGCAGCTCATTATACCAACATGGGATGAAGTTCTGGCTCAGCTTAGCAACTGCGGCACGGACATGGATTTGCAGATACTCAAAGCATTGTCCTGCTAGAATCAGTCCAGATCATCGCAGCTTACCGCTTGCATCATTTTGCTTTATTGTGAACCCTTCGCCACGATGTCCACGCTCTACGAATCAGATCAGCTCCTCAGCGAGTATCTTATGATGCATTATGGTAGTGATGAACAACTCATGCCCTGGCAGTTTGGCCCCTCAGGTGCCATTGGTTTCCCCTGCCGCACGATTGCTCATTTTCCGGAACAGAAAGCAAAGCGAGGATTGGACATAGGCTGCTCGGTAGGACGGTCCACCTTCGAGCTCAGTGCATCATGTGATGAGGTCATAGGCATTGATTACTCTGCGAGTTTTGTCGAAGCCGCCGAAGAACTTCGCCTCAAGGGCAAAATTGACTATACCTATAGGGAAACGGGCAATCTGACCGGTAGCGCAAGGGCAGAGGTCCCCCCTCACAGCTGCCCGGATCATATCAAGTTCCTCTGCGCGGATGCTATGGATCTGCCGGAAAATCTAGGCCAGTTTGACCGGGTGCATGCAGCCAACCTCATTTGTCGACTCTCCGAGCCAACCAAGTTCCTGGATCGGCTACCCGCTTTGGTCGCGGCTGACGGATATCTACTGCTAGCAACGCCCTGCACCTGGCTGGAGAATTTCACGCCTCCGGACAATCAACCCGACGAGGATACCTTTGACTGGCTCTCAAAGCTTCTGAATCCAGCATTCCAACTCATCAAAAAAGCAGATGAACCCTTTTTGATCCGTGAGACTGCGCGGAAATTTCAGTGGTCCGTCTCCATGGTCACCCTCTGGCAACGCCGCTGAGCAGAATAAACAAACAAAATCATGAGCCAGGACATCGTAATATCCCGAGCTTGACTTCAAGAACATTATGACCTAGTATCCGTTATCGTTTTTTGGGGAGATTTCCCACCATAGAGATCAAACACCATTTTCTGCCCTTTCTCAAATTCACGATTTCTCGTTACTTTTTACTAAAACTACACAAGTGGTCATTCCTGTTTGATCTGAAATCACACAGAATCACCCGTACCAGCAACTATGCCCAAAATACCTTTTCACCGCGTTAACTGGATCACCAGTATCTTCCTCATAGCTACGGCGCTCATCGCCATCATCGGAGTTCCCATCTACATCTTCAAGTTCGGAATTGATTGGTTCCTTGCCGGCATGTTCTTTTTCTATGCGGTGGCCACCACAATGAGTATTACTCTTGGATACCACCGATTGTTTTCCCACCTCTCTTTCAAGGCAAAGTGGCCGGTCAAATTCTTCACCCTTCTCTTCGGTGCCTGCGCGTTTGAGAACTCCTGCCTGGACTGGTCTGCCGATCATCGCAAACACCACAAACACTGTGACCACGATGACGATCCCTACGATATCTCAAAAGGTTTCATGTGGGCTCACATCGGATGGCTGATGTTTAAGCTTAAGCCGGAGCAGCCAGTTGAAAACGTCAATGACCTGCTCAAAGACCGCTTGGTCATGCTGCAGCACAAATACGTTCACTGGATTGGTTTTTTCGTTGGCCTCGTACTGCCGGCTGCCATTGCCTACATGGTTCAACCCACATGGCAGTATGCTATGGGCGGCTTCCTTCTGGCCGGCATCCTCAGGATCGTCGTTGTTCAGCACTGCACTTTCTTCATTAACTCACTTTGCCACACCATCGGAAAACAGCCATACAACACAGAAAACTCCGCCCGCGATTCGGCTATCATGGCCGTTTTCACATGCGGAGAAGGCTACCACAACTACCACCACGCATTTCAACATGACTACCGTAACGGTGTGAAACCTTGGCAGTTTGATCCCACCAAGTGGATGATCTGGCTGTTGTCCAAGGTCGGGCTTACCAGTAACCTGCGCCGGGTATCAGACGAAAAAATACTGCTTGCTGAAATGCGCGAAGCACGTCGCCAGGCCGACAAACTCAAAGCCATCGATCCGGAAGCTGCAATGTGCGACAAGGCGATGGAGGTGTTTCACAATTTTTCCCAGCGTCTCACCGATAGTTATTCAGAGCTTGAACAGGCTATTTCAGACAAGGTCACGGTATCCCGGAAGGCCATGGTTCAATGGCAAAAGGAAACGCGCGAGTTCATGCGGCATGTATCTGTAATTAACCGTCAATTACAAAGCCCTGCATAATTATTGAAACGTTCATCCAAGTATTTGCACCAGGCCTGCACGAAGTCGTGTGGGCCTGATTTCATGGTAATCTCACCTCATCAGCCATGTTAGCTGTTCGCTTCCTCTTGCGTGTATCATTTTCTCAATTGTGACTTTATTGATGCCCACTCAGTAGTAAGATACACCTGTCACGATTCTCTAATATCATGAAAGCAATTAATCATTTCGTTTTGTTGATCGGTCTTGCCCTAATCCACGCCTCTTGCGCCAACCAAAATAGCCAAACCGCGGAGGCCTCAGAAGAGATTCCGAAGAAGGCCAATAGTGCATCTGTAAAAAAGGTGGCCCAAACATCTCCCCAAGCCAGTGACCCGGATGCGACCAAACTCTTCCGCACACCCTCAGATGATATCAGCCTACCTACTGATGCTCAAATAGCGGAGGGAACAGAAACCTCTCAGGTGCAGCCCCCCGTTGAGCCAAACAAAGCCCAACCCAGCATTTCAATCAAGCCTCCCTCAGGACCGGCTTCTGCAGGTAAGCCCTGAGTTTCAACCAGTATCAGGTGCTCCGGCTTGCCATGCGCAAACCCAAAAAATTCAACCCCTACCCGTTTGATTACCACGAGGAAATCGAACTGGAAATTTCCGCTCTGAGTAACCTCGGTGTCGGCATTGCCCGGATGCCTCTGGACGACGAGGGTGAAGAGCAAAAAGGCTGGGTCGTCTTTGTTCCCCACACCCTGCCGGGCGAAAAAGTACGCGCACGCATTTTCCGCAACCACACATCTCACAGTCAGGCGGATCTGGTCGAAGTCCTTGAAGCCTCACCAGACCGGCTGGAGCCACACTGCCCACTCTTCGGCAAGTGTGGCGGCTGCCAATACCAACACCTCTCTTACGAGAAGCAACTGGCATGGAAAACACGTCAGGTCGAGGAATTGCTCGAGCACATGGCGGGGGTGCATACAGAAGTTTCTCCGGCGATTCCCTCACCAAAACAGTGGGCCTACCGATCCAAAATAACGCCACACTTCAAAAGACCGCGTGATGGCAAAATCGGCGATATCGGTTTTCTCTTAGCAGGTCAGCGCAGCCACCTTGTTGACGTGCCTCAGTGCCCCATCGCCATGGATGAGATCAATAAGGCCCTACCCGGCATCCGCGAAGAAACCCGTGCGAATGCCAAGGC
>JBDQHQ010000029.1:0-14221 GCA_040264795.1 Akkermansiaceae bacterium
ATCATGGCCAGAATGGATGCCAACGACAACTATCAGGGTTGGGATTTATGGATTGAGAATGGACAGATTGGGGCACACGTCATTGAGCGATGGCCCGAGATTGCAGTCAAGGCAGTCACCAAGACGCCTCTTAAGCCCAAGCAGTGGCATCACGTAATGGTGGTGTATGACCCGGCCAAGCGGAAAGACAGCTTGACGGTTTATTTGGATGGTAAACCAACACCACTGACATACGTCCGCAATAACCCGGGCAAAGATATACGCACACTTGTGCCAATCACCTTGGGTAGCCGGGCAGGAAATGATGCCAGATTAAGAGGCGTGGTTGCTGCACAGGAGCTGCAAGTCATCAGCAGAAAAATCAAACAGAGGGAGGTGCAGGATCTTGCGTTCAAAAGCATGAGAAGGGGGCTGCAGCAGGCACCTATGAACAAAACCCTGCAGGTTGCACTCAGACAGCAGTTTGACATCCAGCAGCCTGCCAAGCCCACCGCCGAGCAGCAAAAAATTGCCCAACTCAATAAGGAAAAGCAGGCGATCGAAGGGCGAGGGTCTTACACGCTGATCATGGATGATAATCCCAAGAGCAAACCATTTGCTCACATCCTGGATCGCGGCGATTACGCCTCCAAGCTGGAGAAAGTATTCCCTGGAGTGCCTGCCGTGCTTGATGGGGAGAAGCCTGAGCCCACCAACAGCCGGTTGGATCTGGCCAAGTGGCTGATGAAAGCGGAAAACCCGCTGACAGCGCGGGTAACCATCAACCGCCAATGGCATTACTTGTTTGGCCGGGGCATTGTCGAGACCACAGAAGACTTTGGCATCATGGGTGCACGCCCAAGCCATCCCGAGTTGCTTGACTGGTTGGCGACTGAGTTTGTTGCCAGCGGTTGGGACCTGCAGCATATGTTGCGATTGATGATCACTTCGTCAACCTACCGTCAGTCCGCGGTAATCAGTGAGGAGAAGCTCCATGCAGATCCCGATAATGTCTACCTTTCCCGAGCTCCGCGTTTCCGCATGCACGGTGAGCAGCTGCGCGACATGGTGCTCGCGACCTCCGGCTTACTTGTCAATGGGCTTGGGGGGGCGCCTGCAAGGCCCTATCAGCCAGAGGGGATCTGGGAAGCGGTGGCGATGAAGCAATCCAATACCAAGTTTTACAAACCGGATTCCGGTAACAATCTCTACCGGAGATCCATTTACACCATATGGAAGCGCACGGCACCACCACCATCCATGGAGTTGCTCAATGCACCACCACGCGAGACCTTCTGTGTACGCCGGGAGCTCACCAACACACCTCTGGCAGCCTTTGTCACGATGAACGATGTGCAGTTTGTCGAGGCGGTCAGGGCACTGGCTGAAAATGCACTCAAGGCGGAGAGTGAGACTTCCAAGCGCATGGACTACATCACTCTGCGACTGATGTCACGGGAGCTCGACACCAGCGAAAAAGAGCTCGCTACTGAGACCCTCGAGCAGATCTTTGAACAGTTCAAGGCGGCGCCTGAAGAGGCTGCCAAGCTCATTGACGTGGGCGAAAAACCGGCTGAGAAATCATTGCCAGCGCCAGAGCTTGCAGCGTGGACAGTCATCGCCTCCCAGATTCTTAACCTCGACGAAACACTCACCAAATAATTACCATGAATGATCTATTTGACCTCAACGGTATTGTCAACAGAAGGCAATTCTTCCGCAAGAATGTGACCGGTCTTGGTGCCGCAGCCCTAGCCTCCTTGTTGCCCAAGGAGCTTCTCGGAGCAGGGGACCACGGAGTAGCGGGTGGTGGCATGCAGGCACCGCATTTTGCCCCGAAGGCCAAGCGGGTGATCTACATGTCGATGATTGGGGCTCCCAGTCAGCTTGAGACCTTTGACTACAAGCCCGAGCTGGAAAAACGCTACCAGGAAGACATCTCGGATTTCCTGAAAAAGTCCGGCGTGCGCCTGACCACCATGACCTCAGGTCAGAAGGGTTTCCCCGTGGCACCCTCCCGTTTCAAATTCAACCAACACGGTGAGTCCGGAACCTGGGTGAGCGAGCTGCTTCCCTACACGGCCAAAATGGCGGATGACATTTGTGTCATCAAGTCCATGCACACTGAGGCGATTAACCATGAGCCTGCCAACCAGCTCATCTACACCGGTTCGATGATCCGGGGCAAGGCATCGATGGGCTCATGGCTTTCCTACGGTCTGGGAAGCATGAATCAGGATCTGCCGACCTTTGTTGTTCTTCATGCCCAACACACCAGCCCGACTGCCAATGTGCAGGCGATTTCCGCCGGCCTCTGGGGTAGTGGTTTCCTGCCCGGAAAACATGCTGGGGTGGCGTTGCGCGGTATAGGTGATCCTGTGCTGTATTTAAAAAATTCACCTGGAATTTCCCGCGAAGTGCGGCGCACCATGTTAGATGGGCTCAACCATCTGAACCAGAAGTCCTATGAGCGTGTTGGTGACCCTGAAATCCAGACCCGCATCCAGCAGTATGAGATGGCATTCAGGATGCAGGCCAGTGTTCCCGAACTCACCGATCTCGACAGCGAGTCTGAGCACACTTTTGATCTCTACGGTGCTGAAGCCAAGAAACGTGGGTCCTTTGCCAACTCCTGTTTGATGGCACGCCGCTTGGTCGAGCGTGGCACCCGCTTTGTCCAGATCTTCCACCGTGGCTGGGACCAGCATGGTGGCATGATGCGAGACATCCCCCAGCAATGTAAGGACATTGACCAGGGAGCTTGGGCCCTGATCCAAGACCTGAAGCAGCGTGGCATGCTCGATGACACCCTGGTCGTCTGGGGTGGTGAGTTTGGCCGCACGGTTTATAGCCAGGGTGCCTTGACCGAAACCAACTACGGACGTGACCACCACCCGAAATGCTTCTCCATCTGGATGGCGGGCGGTGGTGTCAAGGGGGGTATGACCTACGGTGAGACTGATGAACTGTCATTTAACATCACCACGCCTGATCAGGCCGTGCATGTGCGTGATCTTCAGGCCACCATTCTGCACCAGCTCGGCATCAATCACGAGCGCTTGTCATTTAAGTTCCAGGGACTCGACAACCGCTTGACCGGAGTTAATCCGGCGAAGGTTGTTAAAGACATCCTTGTTTAGGTGCCTGAGAGAATCTCAGGAGACATAACCTTAGGAGGTAAGTTTAAGGTGGGCCGTGACCAGCTTGACCCCATTCTCAGCTGTAATGCCGTGTTGTTCACGCAGCTGGTCTACTTTGCCGTGATCGACAAACTCATCTGGCCAGCCGATGCGTTCAACAGGAGTGGTGATGCCCTCGTCACTAAGTAATTCAACGACGCTGGCACCGAAGCCATTGTGCAAAACGTGGTCTTCCATGGTGAGGATGACCTGGCATTTTTTTGCGTAGCGGATGATGAGCTCAGCATCGAGGGGTTTGATGAAGCGCGGATTGATAAGTGCCACGGAGTGTCCCTCGGATTCAAGTTTCTTAGCGGTCTCCAGGGCGACTTCATACATGTGACCAAGACTGATAATGGCGATGTCATCACCATCCTGAAGCACTTCGCCCTTGCCGATTTCGAGTAATTCCGGTTTGGCCTTGGGCTTGGCTCCTATGCCCGCTCCTCGTGGATAACGGATGGCAGTAGGGCCTTCATCGTAATTGGCCATCGTCCAGAGCATGTCGATAAACTCGTCTTCATCTTTGGCCTGCATATGAATGAGGCCGGGAATCGCACGGAGATAAGCGATGTCAAAAAGTCCGTGGTGGGTAGGGCCATCATCTCCGGAGAGACCTCCCCGGTCCATGCACATTCTCACCGGCAGGTTTTGCAGGGCGATATCGTGAATGATCATGTCAATGGCACGCTGCATGAAGGTCGAATAAATAGTGAGGAAGGGTCTCAGCCCTTGGGTGGCGTGGCCACAGGCAAACAAAGCGGCGTGTTCCTCAGCGATGCCAACGTCAAAATAGCGCTCAGGAATTTCCTTTTTAAAGATATCGAGCTTGGTGCCGCCGGGCATGGCTGCAGTGATCGCGGTAATCGACTTGTCCTCTTTGGCGAAATCAGTCACAGCACGACCGAAGAGCTCTGAGTAAGTTGGGTTGTCAGCCGCGGCCGTGGAGCCATCCTCAATCTTGTAGGTGCCGAGACCGTGGAACTTGCCAGGATTTTCTAGAGCTGGTTTGTAGCCACGGCCTTTCTCAGTAATGATATGCAAAATGACGGGTTGCTTCTCCATTTTGAGATGCTCAAAAGTACGGATGAGCAGTGGTAAATCGTGGCCATCAATCGGGCCATAATAATGGAGACCAAATTTCTCAAACAACACACTTGGTAGTAAGAGGTTTTTGGTATTTCTCTCCACCTTGTGGGCAAATTTACGCATCGAGTCGCCACCGATTTTGCCAACAAACTCAGCCGCTTTGTGACGCACGGAGGAGAACATCGGGTGGGTCTGTAAGGCGTTAAAATACTTGGCCATGGCACCCACGTTACGGTCAATGGACCACTCATTATCATTCAGTACCACAATGAGGCGGTCGGTGGTATGATCGATGTTGTTGAGTGCTTCGAGGGTTGGTCCGCAGGTGAAAGCCGCATCCCCGGCAACGGCGACGACGTGGTTGTCATCCCCTTTGAGGTCACGAGCCGATGCCATCCCAAGAGCTGCGGAGAGAGCGGTGCCGGCGTGGCCCGCACCGTAACAATCATGTTCTGATTCAGTGCGTAGCAGGAAGCCGTTCAAGCCACCCGGTGTGCGGATAGTGTGGATGGTTTCAGCCCGACCCGTCAGCATTTTGTGCACATAGCCTTGGTGGGAGACGTCAAAAAGGAATTTGTCCTCAGGGCTGTCAAAGACGCGGTGCAGTGCGACTGTGAGCTCGACCACTCCGAGGTTGGGCCCCAAATGCCCGCCGGTACGAGCCAATGAGTGGATTAGGGTATGCCTGATTTCCTCACAGAGGTCCTCGAGTTTGTCAGCGGGCAACGCCTTGACGTCCTCCGGACCCTTGATGCCGGATAGAAGCTGGGGTAGCTCAGAAGAGCCTGATTTCGTCGTCATTATTTTCGTTTGAAGGCGAGGTGCCCTCGTGAGCGTCCTCTTGGTTGGAGTTGTCCTTGGAATCTGATGCGTTGTCGCTTTCGCTAGCCTTGGGTTTAAGCGTGATAAGATCAAGCCGTTTCCGCGCATCGTCTAAAACAGATTCACAATGACTAATGAGTTTGGCGCCACGCTCATAGCTTGAGATGAGTTTTTCGAGGGGTAATTGACCTGATTCCATGGTTTCAACCATGGCTTCGAGCTCCTCGAGGGCAGTCTCAAAACTGGGTGATTTGTCCTGACTGTCTTTTTGTTTGGTCTTGGTTTTCTTTTCGGGTGGCATGGGATGATTTTTAGTCAAATGGTTGGAGGACGGGGCGCTTCGAGTAATAGGTCATGTAGCCTTGACTGATCAGCGCATGGTCATGCTGGTAGCGCTTTGAGAGAGATTTGAAGGTTTCGTTGGTATCAATAAATGGCTTGGCCTGTGCCATGGTGCTCCAGGTGTTAAAAACCAGTGGATAGAGCTCACCGTAGCTGCTCTTGGGCCGCCCGACCGACATGATCTTGTCACTGTTGAAGGAATAGGGCGTGATGAGAATCCCACTCACGGGCATGCGCTCTTCAACAGCAAGTGCCTCTATTTCTTCGATTTGTTTGAGGTTTTGAGGTAGCCAGACAGAGGTCCGGTCAGCATACCATGCCACTGCCCAAGGCACGTCTGAAATAATAATATCCCGCGGCGTGGTGTTCTCAGCAATGGTGCGATTAATCGCCTTGGGATAATAAGGCGGCCAATGAGGAAAGCCGCCAATGCCCTCGGCACGAAGGCCCATCCTCAGATCATATGGTATGGAGAGCAACATGGGCCCGGCACTCACGGCAACAACGACAACCAAGTGAGCATGCCGCAGTGGATCGATACGTTGCGCAAGCCCGAGCCGTGCCCACAGGATCGATATGATGGCAAGACCGTATGCGGCCATCAGTGGAGCAAAAAGAATGTGGATCTGGTTAGAATCCATGCTTTCTTCCTTAAGCCCATAGATGGACATGCCGAAGCCGGCGAAGGTCCACATGAGAAGCAATGGCCAGCGGAACATGGACAATGCCGGCCGTTTGAAGGGATGCAGGAGAGCAAGGAAGAAGAGCGGGGCGGCCAAGATAGCACCCAAATGTGCATGGAGGTCTGAAATTTGCCCCAGAGTGGTAGCCATAATATTCATCAGCAGACTTTGAAGCCCCAGCTCGTGGCCCTCTGGAGCGAGTGATCTCATGATGGTGTCCTGTGATGACCCCAAGCCGTTATGAATGACATAATAAGCAGTTCCAAACAGGCTGCCCGTGGGGCCGCTGTAGAGTAAATAAGCTACAGGCACGACAAAAAGCAGCAGCATGCCCATGAGTATCGCTGCAAGGATGCCCCTGGGCTTGAAGTAAATGGCAGCAAATACAACAAGGCCGAGGTAGATCCACAGGGTAATCCAATGCGTGAGTACGAGCAGGCACATGAAGAAGCCTGATGCTATGACAGGAATGATTGCCGGTCTCTCGGCAGTGGTGTTTTCAATGCCCAGCCATAAAAAGAACATGGCGCAGGAGAACAACAGCAGCATCAGCATCTGGGGCATGCCGGATTGGGAGAACTTCCACATTAGTTCACAGAAAAGCATCAGAATGGCGACTACGGCGGCAATGGTGGTATCAAACATCCGCGAAATGAGCAGATAGTTGATACCTATGGCGATGATGAAAAAGATCACACAGGTTCCGGCAATAATCCGGTCAAGTTGGTAGATATTGGATTTTTGAGGCATCCTCCAGCGCTCCGTGTTCGCTCCATCCACCGCTTTGAGCACCACAGCGTTGACGCAAGGGTTGATCGGCGCATGGTAGGTTTCGGGAAATTTTTGCAAGCTGGCGATTGGCTGATCTTCCTCATCACCCTGTTGCATCTGCCAGAGGGTGATTGGGCGTATGACTTTGGTAGAGAAACCGTTGCCGCGGGCAATTTCCCTGGCCACCTGTGCTTGCTCCATGGCTCGCGGGGAGGAGAGACCTCTGAAGGTGAAGAAAATAGAGGTCGCCGCCATGCCGACCAGTAAAACCAAAAAAGTGACTCGGCGAATGATCATCGCGTTGTCTGATGTGCCGCTGCTTTTTAGTGGATTGGGGCTCATGAACTGGTTTTTATAACGAAAGTGATAATGAATGCGGTGTTAGTGATTACTACTGAGCTCTTTTAATTTTCTCTGGAGAGTCCGGCGGCTGATGCCCAGCAGGCGTGCTGCATCTGTGCGATTATCATGGGTATGTTGCAATGCGCGACGGATGGTTTGTATTTCCAGCACATGCAAATTGAATTCCTCTTCCGAAGCAAGCGGGATTTCGTCATTTAGCCTGTTTTGTTGTGCGGTTTTAAGGCTCTCAGACTCTTTGGCCATTTGTATGGCCTCCTCAGATTTTAAAAAGTAGGGGAGATGCTTACTGTTGATGACACTCTCGTTACTCATGACCACACCGTGCTCGATGGCGGTGCGTAACTCCCGCACGTTGCCTGGCCAGGGATAAGAGCGCAGTAGGGCCAGCGCGTCATCGCTGAGCGGCTTGAGCTCCTTGTTGTTTTCCGAGGAGAATTCACGCAAAAACGCTTGGGCGAGTAGAACGATGTCCTCCTGGCGCTCCCGCAGGGTGGGCATGAGAATGCGAACTACGTTGAGGCGGAAAAACAGATCTTCGCGGAACTCCCCCTTGCTGACGAGTTCTCGCAGGTTTTTGTTGGTTGCTGTGATGACCCTCACATCAACCTTAATGGGCTGGTTTGAGCCAACCCGCTCAATCGTCCGCTCACTCAAGACCCGTAGTAGTTTGACTTGAGTTGCCTGATCGACCTCTCCGATTTCATCGAGGAAAATAGTGCCCCCATTGGCCTGCTCGAAACGGCCCACCCGCCTCTGGGTAGCACCGGTGAATGCTCCTTTTTCGTGGCCAAAGAGCTCGCTCTCCAGGAGTTGGGGTGAGAGGGCTGCACAGTTGACAATAAGGAGTTTTTCAGAGGGTCTGCCGCTGAGCTGGTGAATGGCATGTGCTACGAGTTCCTTACCGGTTCCACTCTCACCTTCAATGAGCACGGTGGCACGGGTAGGGGCAACCTGCGTGACAAGCTCACTGACTTTTTGCATGGCAGCAGATTTGCCAATCAGGCTCTCGAGCCCATGTTTGCTTGAACCTGCCTTTTGCCGCAATTCCTGGACTTCGTGTTCGAGGCGGACTTTGTCTTTTTCCAGTGACCTGCTGCGCAGAGCCCGCTTGAGTAGCAACTCAACTTCATCAATATTGAGTGGCTTGGTGACAAAGTTCCATGCTCCACGGCGCATGGCTTCTACCGCGGTGTCCACCGAGCCATAGGCTGTCATCATCACAGCGACCGGGGGCCGGGAGGATGCGAGTGCCTCATCGAGTAAATCCATGCCGCTCTCCCCCCCAAGTCTCAGGTCGGTGAGCATCAGATCAATAGGCTCGCTTTTGAGGATAGACATGGCCTCCTTGATGCCGGAGGCGAGGTAACAATCAAATTCATCCTCAAGCGCCATTCGCAGGCCATCCCGAGTGGATTTTTCATCGTCAACGATCAGTAAGGTTGCTTGGGTCATTTTATCTGGGAGTGGGTGATGATTCGACATCAATAACGGATCCTCCGTCTTTATTCTCAAGTAAGCGGACGTTGCGGTCTTTACGGGGTAGGGAAATGGTTACCGTAGTACCCTCGCCCTTGGTGCTTTCAATTTCAATTTCCCCTCCATGTTCACGCAGAATGCGACGCACAATGAGCAGACCCAGACCTGAGCCGGATTTTTTCGTGCTATGGTAGGGCTCAAAGAGTGAGCCCATGATCTCGGGTGGTATGCCGGTGCCGTGGTCACGTATGGTGAGGGTGACTTCATAATCAGTGACGCGTGAGAGAATATCAATGCGACCACCGTCAGCAGGGAGGGATTGAAAAGCATTTTTGAGAAGATTGTAGAGAGCTTGTTTGATCTGGCCTCCATCCATAGCTAACAGGGGAGCACTTGCTGCAAGTTCGAGGCTGACCTTGACGTTGCGCTCTTCGAGCTCAGGCTCGAGCAAGGCCAGGGTCTCACGAAGCAGGTCATGTATCTGTAGGGATTCCCGTTCGGGCTGAGTTGGCCGAATAGCTTGGAGAAATTGTTTTAAAATCGTATCCAGCCGGCGTATTTCACCTTGGGCTGTCTCCAAGTGCCGGCTGAGATCTTGCTGCGGCTCATCCTGAAGTTTTTTGATTTTACGTTCCAATAACTGAAGGTGGATATCCAAGGCGTTAAGTGGGTTGCCGATTTCGTGGGCCACCCCGGCGGCAAGCAAGGTCAGGGCATTGAGCTTTTCACTTTCAACATTTTCCTCAGCCTCTTGGCGTGAGCGGGTGATATCACGAACCAGTAAAACGTATCCCAGCACATGTGCCTCGCTCTCCACTTCACCTTGGATGGGGGAGAGGTAAAAGTTCAGATAGCGCTGTTCCGGGTAGAGGATTTCCATGTCCCGGCTCACAACCCTTCCCGGGTCGGCGAGCTTGTCCCACTCAAAACCACGCACCGTGGCGGATAGCGACTGGCCGATGCTGGCCTCGGGATCAATGCCAAAGATACGATGACACGCCTTGTTGACATAGGTAATCTGTCCATCCGGATCGAGAATCATCACTCCCTCCTGCAGGGCTTCGAAGACATTCTCCAGAAAACCTTTTTCCTGAACCAGGCGCATGATGAGCCTTTGCACTTCCTCCGGCTCGACCTGATCGAGACGGGTGATGAGTTTGTCGAGAAAACCGGGTTTCATAGATGGCGGGATTTCGTTGCAGAAGCTGAAGGACGGACTTAGGATAGCCACCATGACCGAAGCATTGGTGGTATTATGCACCTTTCCGGATGCGGAGAAGGCGCGACAGATTGGCACACATTTGGTAGAAAGGCAATACGCAGCCTGCATTAATCTGTTGCCGGGGGTGGAGTCCGTTTTTCGTTGGGAGGGGGAGTTGTGTCATGAGCGAGAGGTTCTTATGGTGATTAAAACCAGCCGCCACTCATTCCCCACCATGAGCAGGGAGCTCAAAAGCTTGCACCCCCATGACGAGCCTGAGATTGTCGCTTTGCCGGTGGCGGATGGGTCGGCCGGTTATCTTTCATGGCTGCTGGACCAGACTCGTTAGTGAGGCCTTGAACTTGGAAATTTGCCACGCCAGTGCTGGGTCGCAAGGAGGTCTGATGGGCATTGTGATGAGTGAGCAAGTGGGCAATAGTTTGGCTAAAGCCGGATTAGACGCAGCTTTTTATTGCGCATACTCAAAAAGCAGCTATAAACTAGCCCCCCCAAGTGCTGAGCAGATTGACTGCTGGTAGATTTCCAGAGGTCATCATTTGATTGGTTTTTGGACCAAAAATGCAGGTGGCCAATGCTTGGAAAGCTCTTTTTGCTTAGACGAAATGAGTAACTACCAGGCTAGCAATCCAAAAGCGAGCAGCCGCCATTACCCCCATTCATAAAAACAGATTTTATTTAAAGCGGAATGAATCCTGACAGAGCAACACTCACCTGTCTTAATCGCTGCCCTGAAAAATCCCGTAACCGCGGAGAAGCACTCCAAGAGGATGGCGCGGTTACGCAAATCTTCGGTAATCACCTTTTTATTCAAGGCAGGGTAGAGGACTCCACGGGAACATTCCGAACCAGCCTGCGTTTGCAGGGTAACCGTTGGTTTGGAAGTTGTACGGCTGAGGATGAGATCATTGCCGGCGCTTGCCTCTATGCGACCATGATGGAGCGCATGCATCGTGGGGAAGACTTGCCTGAGAGTCCGAACGAGTTTGATGATACGCCTATTATCGATGTCATCGAAGAGGAGCTCGATCGAGAGCTCGATGACAAGGAGGCTGATTTTGTCAATAAGCTCGAAAAGCGCTATCGTCGCTACGTCATTGAGGGTGAAATTCACGATCATGACCTAGTCCGGCTTAATCCAAGATGGGAAATCGTCAGCTATGATCCCCTTGAACTGTGGCCCATGCCTCCGGGAGATATTCTCGAGTTCTGGAACTACATCGCTTACGCTTTTTACAAGAAGAAGCTGCCTTACCCAGAATTCCTTAATGCGATCACCGACCTTGAGGCAGTGCAGAAAAAGATGCATGAATGGGAGCGCGAGCGGGAGGTCGCGGCTTGGTATGACCGCATTGAAAGTGTCAATGAGCGTCCGCCGATGGATAAGCCGGTCCATGTGTCATTCCGTCTGCTCTCAACCATTAACGAGGCGCGGGTTGAATACCGGGAAGGGAACCAGAATGGTGAATGGCTGCCATTGCGAGAGAAGGCCGATATTGATCGTTTTGTGGATCTCTTTGCAGATGCGGCACTGCGCATGGATGCATCCAGCCAGCTGATATGGGATCAGTTTTCTCGGGTTTTACAAGCAAGAGGGTGATGCCCGTATCGATCTCGACAGCGAAGCATCCTGTCAGTTTATGAACAGGGTGTTCAGGCAGCCTGCACTCACGGGGTATGTCGTTAATCTCGACGAGCGTGAATTCAAGGTTGTGGACAAGCCATTGCGCTGGATTTGTGAGGATGATCCATACATGCCAAACTCCTTCGCTCTGCAGTTGGTGACTTCCCAAGGAGAGCACGTCACCCACTCTGTGCGTCTTCTGCCAGGTCGTGAAGTGCTCTATCAATCTGACGAGACCGTATTTCCCGGTCCTCCGCGCTGGCTGAGTGAGACCGACATCCAGCCCCGCTACCACATTCCCATGGATGTGATCGACAGCTTGGAAGGTGTTGAATTCCTGCGCAAAATTGGATCCAGTCTGCCTGAGTCCTTGCGCAAGAGAGTCACCGATCTTGATCTTTACCCACGCTTCAAGATGAAACTTGAGCAAGGTCTTACAGCAGCTGAAACCGAGCATCTGGTCATTGATGTCAGAGCACTTGAGAAAAAAGAGCGCCGTGAGGAAAAACGCATCAAGGACGAGTGGGAGCTCGTTGAACAGAAACCGGTCAAAGGCAAGCAGCTACTGCGCTTTGCCCGTGAGGAGCTCTACCCGGTACCCGGCTTGTTGGCGCAAATGGGGCTGACCTACGATGAGAAGCTTGATGCGTTCAAATCAAGAATCACCAAGCAGTTCCCTGAACGTTTCTCAGAGTGGGCCAAGGCTTTGCCTGAGTCTGTGGTCACCCAGATGGACGGTAAATTGCAAACACTACTCGCTGATCCGGTAACAGCTGCAATTCGCTTTGAGGTGGTCAACCAAGAGATTGACTGGTTTGACCTGCGCATTGTCATTGATGTGGAGGGTGTCACCCTCTCCAATGCCCAAATACGCTCACTGGTTGCTGCCCGTGGTGGCTACGTCCGCATGGATGACGGTGGCTGGATGCGCCTTGAGATCAAGCTCGATGCCGATCAGCGTGATGCAGTTACCCGTCTTGGCCTCGATCCCTTCGATCTTACCGGGGAAACGCACCGCATGCATGCCCTCCAGCTGGCTGATCCGAAAGCAGCGGAAGTCTTCGACCCCAAGGCATGGAAGCGTATCAGAGACCGTGCGCGTGAGATTGAGATTGAGGTTACTCCACCGGTTCCGGAAGGCCTTCAAGCGAAGTTGCGCCCCTACCAGGTGGAAGGTTACCATTTCCTCGCCTATCTTGCTACTAACCGCTTTGGCGGACTTTTGGCGGATGATATGGGTCTGGGTAAAACGATTCAATCTATCACTTACTTGCTCTGGCTTCGTGAAGAGGAAGCAAAAGAAAGGGGCGGCATGGACAAGGTGCCTCCATCACTGGTGGTATGTCCCAAATCCGTCATTGATGTCTGGCACGCTGAGACTGAAAAATTCGCACCGGAGCTACGGGTCAAAATTTTGCGCACCCGCGATGATCTGGATCTGAAAATGCTCGAGACGGAGGTCGATGTCTTTGTGCTCAACTACGCTCAACTGCGTCTCTGTGGTGAAGAACTCGCCAAGGTCAAATGGTTGAGCACCATCCTCGATGAGGGTCAGCAAATCAAAAACCCCGATTCCAAGGCAGCCAAGGCAGCGCGCGAGCTCAACTCGATGAACCGACTGGTCCTGACCGGAACACCTATTGAGAACCGCCTGATGGATATGTGGTCTCTGATGGCCTTTGCCATGCCTGGGGTTCTTGGTAGCCGTGCTTATTTCAAAAAGCGTTTTGACAAACGCAAGGATCCAGGTGCGCAGAGCCGGCTTGCCTCGCGTTTACGTCCGTTCTTGCTTCGCCGGACCAAACTTCAGGTTGCCAAGGATCTACCACCGCGAACCGAGGAAGAAGTATTTGCTGAAATGGAGAATGTTCAGTCAGAGATGTACAAGGCTGAACTGAAGAGGATCCAGAAAGCTCTGTTAGGATTTGATTCTGACGAGGCCGTGAAGAAAAACTCCTTTGCGATTCTGCAAGGTCTGATGCGTTTGCGTCAGATTTGCTGCCACCCTGGTCTCATTGATCCCAAGTTCTTGAAGGAAGAGAGTGCCAAGATGAATGCACTGTTCTACTTGCTTGATCAGCTTCGTGAGGAGGGTCACAAAGTATTGGTCTTCTCACAGTTTGTTTCGATGCTCGACATCATCAAGGCACGCCTTGAAGTGGAGAGCAGGCCCTTCCATTATCTTACGGGACAGACCAAGGACCGTAAGGGAGTCATCGAGAGCTTCCAGACGACCAAAGATCCATCCGTCTTCATGCTCTCGCTCAAAGCGGGTGGTGCCGGATTGAACCTGACCTCAGCTTCCTATGTGATTCTCTATGATCCCTGGTGGAACCCTGCTGTGGAGAACCAGGCCATTGACCGTACCCACCGTATTGGTCAGAAAAACAAGGTGATCGCATACCGCTTGCTGACCCGTGACACGGTTGAGGAGAAGATCCGAGTACTGCAGCACCAGAAAACCCAGTTGGTTACCAACGTTCTGGGCGATGAGGGTTTTGCCAGCAGTCTTGGCATGGATGACCTTGCCTTTATTCTGGGCACAGATGGAATGCAGCAAGACATGGAGGAAGAGGATCTTGCAGCTCGGGAAGCGGACAAAAAAGCATCTACCGATCTCATTGATGTGAGTGCTACTGCGGTCAAAACCCCCACCAAAAAAGCAGCAAAGAAA
>JBDQHQ010000030.1:0-14188 GCA_040264795.1 Akkermansiaceae bacterium
GAGAGCACTGCGGCCAGAGGTAGATAGAACATGGCGGTCAGCAAGATCAGACTACACAGCGCCACGGCTCCCCACACGTAGGGATTGCGGGTGATTTCATTATTAACAGGTTTGCTCTCTGGCTCCGCCATATTGAAGACATGTAACAGCTGAGCCAAAGCAATGACGAGGAAAGCAACGGTCACCGCCTGGGAATCATTCATTCCCAGAACACCACGCGCGATGCCGAAAGAAGTCAACACACACACGGTAATGAGCAAGCTGTAAAAGCTGATTACCCGCCACTGATGCCTGCCGATGATCGGATCATGCTGGGATCGAGGAGGCTGGGCCATGACATCTTTGTGACCTTTACTCGCCCCAAGAGCTAGAGCGGGAAATACATCGGTTACCATATTGAGAAACAGGATTTGCAAGGGTAACAAGGGCAAGGGTGATCCGGTCATGGATGCCAGGCCGATCACCATGACCTCGCTCAGGTTGCATGACATCAGGTAAATGACAAATTTGCGGATGTTATTAAAGATCACCCTGCCCTGCTTCACCGCGGAGACAATCGAGACAAAAGCATCATCACGCAGCACCATGTCCGCGGTTTCTCTGGCTACTTCTGTGCCACGAATACCCATCGCTATGCCGATATCGGCTTTCTTCAAAGCGGGCGCATCGTTGACTCCGTCACCCGTCATCGCCACCACGGCCCCCTGATCCTGATGCATCTGGATAATATCAAGCTTGTTCTTGGGAGTCACTCTGGAGAACACCGTCACCCCGAGCATCTCTTCGATCTCACCACCTTGCTGCAGCTCGTCAATCTCCGCTCCGGTAGTCACTCTGCAGTCCTCCTCCTGCTTGCAAATGCCGGTATTTTTGGCCACATGAAGTGCAGTCCCCCCTTGATCCCCGGTGACCATCACCACCCGAATACCCGCATCCTGACAGGACTTGATAGCTGCAGGAATATCAGCCCTTGGCGGGTCCATCACACATACCAGGCCAAGCAAGGTGAGATCCTCATAGGGTAATGCATCCGGGTCATCGCTGGTTTTACTTGCCAAGGCCAACATACGGAAACCCTCCAGGGCAAGCTGCTCGTTCTGCCGCAGCCACCACTGCCTGCTGGCATCATCCAGGAGTATGCAGCCTGTTTGCTTTTGAAGATGCGTGCAGCTCGCCAGTATTGGCTCTGCCGCGCCTTTGACCGCGTAGAGAAAATGCTCCCCGCCCCCCTCTCCGGCTAAGTCATGGTGCACGGTTGCCATCATCTTGACATCAGAATCAAAGGCCACCTCATGGTGCCGCGGATACCGCTCTAACATCTCTTTCTTACAAAAGCCCCGGTCTTTACCAGCGGCCAGCAAAGCCAATTCCATCGGATCACCCACGCCAATGTTTTCGCCTTGTTGACTGACTTCCTCATTGTCAGCCACTATTTGCGTGTCGGAGTTGAGCTCGGCATTATTACACAAGACACCGGCTTTAAGAAGATCCTCACTCAGTGGCAGCGCTTGCTCATGAGACTTAAAGTTATCCATGCCAGCATCGCTCAGTGCTGAGACAAGCACCATGCGGTTTTCTGTAAGGGTTCCGGTTTTATCGGTGCATATGATATTGGTCGCCCCGAGTGTCTCCACCGCAGAGAGCCGGTTAATGAGTGCATTACTGCGCGCCATGCGCCACAGACCACGCGCCAGGGCAAGTGTAGCAATAATGGGTAAGCCCTCAGGAATTGCTGCTACAGCGAGTGCAATGGAGGTTTCAATCATCAAATAGAGATCCCTACCCCTCATCAATCCGGCGACCAAGGTGAAGAGGGTAATACCCAAAGTGACGGCGATAAGCTTACGGCTGAGCTGTGCAAGCCGCTTTTCGAGCGGGGTTTCTTCATCGTGCGTAGACATCACCAGTGAAGATATCTGGCCAAACTCAGTATGAAGCCCCGTGGCGACGACAATCGATTCACTCGATCCACGCGCAATCGAAGTCCCCTTGTATAGCATGCAAGCGCGCTCCGCCAGGATGGCATCCTTGGTTATGGGCTCGGCATTTTTACTCACCGGCATGGACTCACCGGTGAGAGCGGACTCATTGACCTGGAGGCGTGAGCATTCAATAAGGCGCATATCCGCAGCTACAATATCCCCGGCCTCAACCAGCACAATGTCACCCGGCACCAAATGCTCGGCCATGACCCTTTTCACCTTACCTCCCCTTCTGACCGTAGCCCATGTTCTGTTATATTTTCTGAGTGACTCCATCGTGCGCACGGCACCAAGCTCGGTAAAAAAACCAATCGCTGCATTGATCACCAATACCGCACAAATGGCGATGCCTTCAATCCAGTCGTGAAACACAAAGGCCAGGCCTGCTGCCACTGCAAGCAGCAGAACCAACAAACTCTTGAACTGGCTAAGCAGAATACTCAGCCATCCACGGCCACCGCTCGTCTGTAGTTGATTGGGCCCATATTGATGCAAGCGATGACGAACCTCGGAGTGGGAAAGCCCTTTCCGGACCGAGGAACCGTGGTGTTTAACCACCTCGTCAGCCGGTTCACTCCACGGACAAGCTCCCTTCATAGGCTACGTATCATAGCAGAAATTAGAGCATAACAACAATGCCTACTGTGAAAAAGAAGCGCTATGCTTGAGCCGGGATATCAAATGCGGAGGTCCTCACCCTCAGATTTGGCGATACATACCGCAGCACAGGAGTCACCGAAGATATTCACTGCAGTGCGGCTCATATCCAAAAGGCGGTCAACTGAAAGCAGAGCTACCACGGCCATCTCTGCATTGGGGATTCCAGAGCTGTTAAGAATCAGCAGGATGGCTACAAGACTTGCTGAGGGAATACCAGCCACTCCGATACTGGTAAGCAGTGCGGTTACCACCACAGCAAATTGGGCAGCAACCCCCATCTCAATGCCCATAACCTGGGCCACAAAAAGAACGGCGACACACTCATAGAGGGCCGTGCCATCCATATTGACCGTTGCCCCAAGAGGAAGAGTAAAACTGGACACCCTCTTGGAGACCCCTGACTTCTTTTGCACGCAATGCATGGTTTCCGGCAGGGTTGCTGATGATGAAGCTGTGGAAAACGCCGTCAGCATGGCCATGCGCATGGCACGGAAGTGCGCCCATGGATTAACTCGGGCCACATAACGAAGCACGAGTGGCATTACCACAACAAGGTGGATAGAAAGGGCTAGTAGCACAGTGACAAAATACTTGCCCAGACTTAGGAAAATATCAGCCCCGCTTTTATAGACCACAGGCAGCAGCAAACCAAAAACGCCAAGAGGCGCAAAAACCATGATCCACTGAGTCAATTTGATCATCACATCGTTGATGGCTTTAACGGTACCAAGCAAGGGCCACATATTATCGACAGGGAGCTGCGTCATTGCCACCGCGAACAATATGGAAAAGAAGATCATCCCAAGAAGCTGCCCGTTCTCCGTTGCTGCCTTGAACACATTGGGAGGAATCATCTTTTTAAACAGATCGGCATAATCTGCTGGCTCTCGCTCACCGGCTGCTGCAACTTTTTGTTTTTCCACCTCGCTGGCGCCCTCCGCTCTTTGCTCGAGTGCTTGGCGAATCTTCTCATTAGCCTTACCACCCTCTAATCCGGGTTGAATGGTGTTCACTAATATGAGCCCCACCAAAACCGCAACCAAGGATGTGCCCATGTAGAAACCCAGGGTTTTCATCCCCAACCTCCCGAATCCTTGCATGCCACCGAGCGAGGCAATACCCGCGATAATCGAGCTGGCCACCAGTGGCACGATGATCATTTTCAGCGCCTGAATGAAAAGCTTGCCAATAAAATCACCTGCCGAAATCGTATTCTCGATAAAGCCAAAAGCGCGGCTACCTTCGGAAACGGAGCCGCTCAGATTACGGAAAACAACAGCTGTTCCCGTGGCAAGCACAAGCGCGATGAGTATCTGCCAGTGAGGCGCGACTTTTTTCATGAGCGAAAGCCTAGTTAGCTATCGAAGAAAGGGAAACCAAGAATCTTTCTTTTATTAGGTCGCTTGCTCGCTCCATGCTTGCGCAGCAGAGCCTCAGACGCTACACCGCGTACGTGAACGAGTTTCCAGGCAACAGACCAGTACGCACCCGCTTTGCGCCCTCGCCCACCGGCTACCTCCATGTCGGAGGAACCAGGACTGCCCTCTTCAACTGGCTCTTGGCCCGCAAGCACAATGGTGCCTTCATTCTTAGAATCGAGGACACCGATGAGGAGAGAAATACCGAGGCTGCGAGGGAAGCCATCTTCTCTGGCATGAGCTGGCTCGGTCTCGACTGGGATGAGGGACCTCATCCTGACGGAAACACTACCGGAGATTACGGGCCTTATTACCAAAGTCAGCGTAATGAGCTCTACGACAAATGGTTTGAAAAACTACGTCAGGATGGACGCGTCTATGAGGATGAAGGTGCCTGGAGATTCAAGTTCGCCCGCAAGCCCGTCACCATGATGGATTTGATCTGTGGAGAGGTCACCATTGATTACCGGGACGAGTCCAACACTCCGGACATGGTTGTTAAACGCTCAGACGGCTCTTACGTGTTTCATTTTGTAAATGTAGTTGATGATCTCGAAATGAAGATCAGCCACGTTTTGCGTGGTGAAGATCACTTGATGAATACCCCTAAGCATCTGCAGCTCTTCGAGGCCTTCAGTGTCGAGGCACCTCACTACGGTCATATTCCTCTTATCCTTAACATGGATGGATCCAAGATGAGCAAACGTGATACGGGAGCCGCGATTGCAGGATACGCGGATGAAGGCTTCGTGCCCAAAGCGGTCGTGAACTTCCTCTCGCTATTAGGTTGGTCCCCCAAGGACGAATCCGAAATTATGCCCATTGAGGAGATCATCGAGCGTTTCAGCCTCGAGGGCATCAACCGCTCCCCTGCCAAGTTTGATTCAGAAAAATGCGCCTGGATCAATCAGCAGCACCTCATGCAGATGCAGGCTGAGGAATTCTCTGCCGCAGCCGCTCCTCATGTCGCCCGTGCAGGTTTCGACCTACCTGACAACTTCACCCAAATTGCAGCATCCGTCCAAGAAAAGGTAAGGCTGCTCAGTGAGGTGCCTGATGCCATCAGTTTTTTCCTCGTCGATGACTTTGATTACGATCAAGCAGCACTTGATAAAGTGCGCGCAAATCCGGATGCCAAAAACTTACTCAGCGAACTTGCATTGGCCCTCGATCAAGTTGAGAGTTGGACAAGTGCCAAAGACACCATATCCATTACCGCCAAAGCTAACGGAGCCAAACCCGGCCAACTCATGTTCCCTACCCGGGTTGCCCTCAGCGGCCAATCCGGAGGCCCTGACCTTGGCTCTATACTCGAGATCCTTGGCAGGAGTGAAAGCATCCGCCGCATCAGGCGCACACTGAACGAACTTTGAGCTATCAGAACCATGAAAGACGTATACCAAATCTCTGATTTATCCAGCCGTGAGACACTCGACAGCGGTGCAGAAAAACCTGCGCGCCTTGCTGTCATCGGTCACCCTGTAGCTCACTCTGCCTCGCCCGCCATGCATCAGGCCGCACTGGATGCTAATGGCAAGGATATGCGCTACATTAGACTGGAGGTTGAGCCCGGCCGTGTCGCCGAGGCAATAGAGCGGATGCGCGAGCTCGATTTCATGGGATGCAATGTGACTGTTCCGCACAAGCTTGAAGCCATGGAGAGCTGCAATGAGCTCAGTGAAGATGCTCGAGCTATAGGTGCGGTAAACACCGTGATCTTCAGCGACCAAGTTTTAGGTCACAATACGGATGCTCCCGGGCTAGTGCGCGCCATCCGAGAGGACTTCAGCATCGATTTGGCTGACCTCAAGGTCATGATCGTTGGTGTTGGAGGTGGTGCAGGCCGTGCTGTTGCGACCCAATGTGCAAGAATTGGCTGTGATCAAATCTGGTTGGTCAACAGGACTCTTGAGAAAGCAGAGCAATTACTCGAAGAACTTGAGTCAAATTACAGCCACTCCGGACATCTGGAGGGCCCGGGTGAGCGTTTTGTTGCCTTGTCACCTCATGACCCTGCTATTGCAGAAGCTGCGGGTCATGCCGAGCTCATCATTAACGCAACCTCGCTTGGCCTGCGCTCTATCGACCCAAGACCCCTACCATCAGGATGCATCCAGCCGCACCACTTGGTCTACGACATGATTTACAATCCGTCACAAACCGCACTTTTGGGCCATGCTAAATCGGTAGGCGCACGCACGGCCAACGGCCTCTCTATGTTACTCCATCAAGGATTACTGGCCTACGAGTGCTGGTTTCCCGGCGAAGCGCCGCTTGAAGAGATGAGGAAAGGCCTTAAGTCTTCAGTCTGAAAGCTTAGGCAAACCTGATTGCTTGACGATCTCTGGGTCATACCAGTGATTAGCTAGTAAATCTACCAACTCCAGGTAAGGATCGCCATCCAGAGTTTTGCGCAATCGCACGCGGACACGAACTCTGTGATAATGCTCTGGGTCGAAATCAGCAATTTTCATGCCCACATGATCTTCACCATTATTCTCCCCGCGCTTTCTTGTCATCGCTGCGATCAACTCACCTGCGGCACTGAAAGCTGGCACTCTGACACTTTCTGAAGCGTAACCAGTGTAACTTCCCCCGCGGTAGACATCAGGCTTGTAAAACTTAACCATGATGTCATTACCCGCCAAGTCACGGCCCACATCCAACACCCGCATATAGAGCCTGAATTCAGATTCCTCGCCATTTTCGCTGGAGCTGAAAAGAGACCAATCAGTTGGTGAGTAACGAACCAAGGACTTCCACTCGATTTTCCAATCTTGCCCATCACGGATGAATACAACTTCAAAACGTTCTCCTGTGTTGAGCTGACATAATGTGCCGATTGCATTCAAATCAGCTATGTTGAGATCATGGTATTCGACGACCTTGACCTGGATGTCTCTCCGATCAAAGTCCGGGTTATTGGCGTAAAAAGCCTCTATCTCGGGAGACAGCCTTATACCGTCATACACATACTGAGCTTTACCTGCCGGTGTAGTTGACCCTAAGAACCCTGTAATGGCATTAACACAATTGGGAATCGCAAGCTTCAGCGCGTGCTTCTCAAGTGCGATTTGCCTCTTGTTTTTCGATGCTTGCTGAGGACTTTCTGTCAAATCCTCTGCTTGTCTATTGAAATGAATAGCAATACCTACAACCAGTATTACCAATAATATCCAGCCAATGAATATGGCGCGCAGTTGCGTTGCCACTTTGTTTTTATCTAACGATAAATCATCACCATCATCGCTATCATCGACCGGAATGCTCTTTTCCTGAGCGTTTCCGCCAACGATTTGCTCGGCTTTATCTTCCTCGGAGAACAGAGCCTGATTACTACTTTGGGAGGCAGACGACAATCCATCATCAAGAATCCCGACTACTTCTTTACCGCATTCCGGACAATACTGGGAATCCACACCGATGATATCGGACTCAAAAACAGAATCACATGCATTGCAGTGGTAAAAGCCCTTGGTAATTGCACTCATGACGTAAATAGCTGAGTTGTATTAACAACAATCACCTCAAAACACAAGACAACCCAATGAAGAATTACACCGTTCACGAGGGTTGCCTTAAGAGGATGATCGACGATAGGGAAATCCCGCAGATCAATAGCGACTGACTACATTCATGGCTTTTGACGCCCACCAACTTTTTTTTCTCTGTCGTGTTGTGAATAGCCAGGGGGACGCCTTTTATCCCTGCGCAGATTACTAATCTCCATGAGGCTAATCTCACCGTTGCCGTCTGCATCTATAAGTCCAAACAATTTTTCGCGACGCTCACCCGGAAGCCTTATCACCCATGGAATCTGAGAGTATTCAGCATAGTCCAAGCCGCCATTTCCATCCACATCATGTGAAGCGAAATCGAGTTTGGTATTATTCAACTTACGGAATTTGCCTCCTAGCTCGAAAGTCTCAATTTTGCCATTTTTGTTTTGATCCAGTCGCTCAAAAGATTTGGCAGCATCAAGCCCGTGTATTTTTGAAACCCTCAAGAATTGTGAAAACTCGACTTGGTCCAAACAACCGTCGCCATCATGATCGAAACGTTGAAATTCCTTCCGATCTGATAGAGCCCACCTCCTCTTTGCGGGATGAACTTCATTGATCTCAAGTTGACCATCATGATTCTGATCGAGAAAATCAAATAGTTTGCGTTGCTTGTCAGTCTCCATGTTTTGAATTCTCTTAAGCTGCTTGAATTCGCTAAGCGCGAGTTTGCGATCATGGTCTATGTCGACTTCGCGGAAAGCCATCATACGATGCTTAAGCATGAAATGCTCATCCTGCTTGCCGGCTAAAACAGACTTTTGTTCGAGCGGATCGCCGCTCACGACCGATGGATTCCCCGGGTCCTGAGCGAGTGAGATCCCGGCCGCCCCCATGAAAAGCAATGCTTTAAAACTTATTCCTAAATGACGCATGATCATGTTCGTATTATTTTGATGAATCAATGGATTGAAAAGGTAACGCCATTGAAACACCGGAGAGACTCCAAAGTTGTGACTACAATCCGTTTTTTATTTTGTTTCTCTTGTCATTTAAGGATACAATAATATGCGATGCACATCAGCGATATTATCAGACCCAAGGAGCCTACATTCTCTTTTGAATTTTTCCCTCCGAAAAGCAAAGAAGCTTCAGAAGCTTTGTATGATACGATCAAAGACTTATCAACATACAATCCTTCATTTGTCAGTGTAACTTACGGCGCAGGCGGCACAACTCGAGATCTCACACATGATCTGGTATTAAAGATCAAGCAAACTACGGACACCCCGCCCGTTCCCCATTTAACATGTGTTTCACATACCGAAGATGAGATTACAGCGACTCTGGAGCGGTACGCGGCAGCCAATATCGGTAACATTCTGGCTCTGCGGGGCGATCCTCCCGCCAATAACAGTGACTATGACCGTACCCAAGATGCCTTCCAGCAGGCTGTCGATCTCGTACGTCATATCAAGAATTTCAACACTTCAGGCAAACACCCTGACCCGAGAGGCTTCGGAATAGGCGTGGCAGCTTTCCCAGAAGGACACCCTGATACACCCAATCGCTTATTGGAAATGGACTACTTGAAAGCCAAGGTAGACGAGGGTGCTGATTACATATGCACGCAGCTGTTTTTTGATAATCACGACTTTTTTGATTTCCGTGATCGTTGTCGTCTCGCAGGTATTGAGATACCGATCATTGCAGGAATCATGCCCATCACTTCAGCCAAGGGAATCCACCGCATGGCTGAGCTTGCCGCTGGCGCCCATTTCCCGGCGCGCCTACTGAAAGCACTAAACCGCGCTGGCAACGACAAGGAATCCGTACAACGTGTTGGCATTCAACATGCTGCCGAGCAATGTGCGGGACTGCTCGATCAGGAGGTAGACGGAATCCATTTTTATACTCTCAACCAGAGCAGGGCAACACGCGAAGTCTACGCGCTACTAGGAATGCGTTAAAGCCTGTCTTGTGAGGCTATGGCTTGATCAACAGCCACAACCGCCACCGCAGCACCCACCGCCATCAGCATGCTCCATGTCCTCAGGCGTAGGAACGCGGCCGAGCTCAAGAGTCATTCCGACATATTTTGAGATCGTTTGTTGAAGGGTCTGAAGACTTTGCTGCGCAGCCATGAAATCACTGGCAATGTCATTGGCAAAAAGAGATTCACGAGCATCTTCAAATTCCTGAATTTCAGTATCTGACAGCTCTACACCTGCATGCTGCTTTTGGTGCAATTCCTCACCACGCTCGTGGAGGGACTGGTATTTCAGTTTGGCATCGTCATCAGCGAGAAAACGCTCAACCTGCCCCTGCAGGGTTACAAACTCGATGTCTTGAGCGATGGCATCACACAGCTCCCTGGTTTTGGCCATCACATTGGATTCTTTGGCGATCATGGTCATGAGATCATTCTTATCGCCAGATCATCGGCTTTGCAACTATTGAAGCTGGCATTTTTAAAAAAAGTAATGCCTCTGCTCTAAGCTGAACCCTGCAGAACGTAGCTATTTATTGCTCGGATTGTTCCAGATCTCTGGTTGCCGCTACCAAATAAGCCATCACAGCAGATTCATCTGCCGAGTTGAGTCCAGCATTCCATGCCATACCCGGCACAATGGTATGCCATTCCTCGACACGCATATCCTTGGGTAACTTGAATTCATGGCACTGAGCACAATGAACTTGTGAAAGAGCGTAACCTTTGCCCAATTTATCCAATGACTCTCCCGTGTGAGCAGCCATCTCAGCGTCAGGAACCGGCATCTCAGCAAATTCTTGCACTGGAGCGCATGCTACGAAACCCAAATAAACAGCCAGGGTGACTAGTATCCCACACTTGGCAAAACCCAATTTTCTAATCATGGGCGGATCATAACATATCCTAGCCTGGTAACCAATCATGATCTTCCTGCTTGATAGCTATATGTTGAGCTTTCACAATCAAATCATGAGTAGGTTTTCGGTTATCTCGTTATTCACAGTAGTCATTGCTGCTGTTTATTTAGTGTGGTGGTTCAGCCCGAACCAGATTGTGACGCGTCAGACCCATAAAATCATCAGCTGTATTGATGTGCCACAAACTGCGACGAAAACTTATCGCGCCCTCAAAACAAACAGTTTTTCAAACCTTCTGGACAAAACCGTGAGATGCCGCGTCGATATCGCTAATTATCAGTCGGATTTTAGCAGGGATCGCCTCGTCGAAAGCCACCAGATGTTTGTGCAAAACATCGACTGGGCCACTGCCAAAGCCAGCAATACCGTGATTGAAGTCATTGATGATCAGAACGCCTCAGCTCAGAGCACCATAGACTTCAAGGTCAGAACGAAAAAAACCGAATCGGTGAATGAAATATTCACGATTAGCATGCAGTGGAAAAAAAATGCAGATGGCAAGTGGCTGCTCACCAGTCTTGAAATGCTTGGTAGAAATTAGGCTGCTTGTGCTAAATCAGTAAAGCCGCCTACCAGTCTGAATTGAAGCCACGCGTATCTACATGAACAAAGCCACCGTAGGTGCCAATACCCCCTCTGAATGAGCGCTTTCGATCACGCAAAAAACGAGCCACGCTCGCGACATGCCTGGAACTGGCTCCGTGGAAAACCACATCAACTGCTTGGTTAAACTGATGCCATGACCGAGGATGCCCCCTTACCGCGGCATTGTAGCGAGGACTCCTGTAAGCCGAATAGATAGCTTTTACAGGCAAACCCATCTCCTTGGACATATGATCGATGACCTTCAGAGTGGGTCCCATTTTCTTCCAGATTCTTTTGGGCGGAATACTATTGACCACATTGCCTCTGGTCTTGAAGTGAGGAGCTAAAACCATACGCGGGGTAATGCTACGCAAACGCAAGCCTTTCACATAATTGGCATAACGATTCACGTTAGTGCCCTGAAGGCGCACCCAGGACTCAGGGATGCCCGGAACAGCTTTGCTGGAGTAAAACCCGAACCAACCGGCTGATGAATCTTCTGCACTTAAAATAAAGCCTGCAGCGGCTGCTCCAGTTACACCCAGAAACTTTCTACGCGGCAATGATAGAGGCTCTGTTGCCTGAACAGGCTGACCCTGAGCATCAAGGATAGCATTGGAGTTAACTTTTTTTGAAGAATCCATTCTAGGGTGAAAGCAGATTACTAAGACCCTTTTAGATTAGCCTAACCCGCTTGAGCAAACAAGAAAAACTTAACTTATATTAAATATAATAGTTTGTTAAAAATGTAACGCTCGCAAGCTATCTAAACATTATTGATTGCTACTGTTTGATTTGAGTTGTCGTTGCCGGACAGCTTCAAAAAGGCAAACACCTGTTGCCACACTTACGTTTAAACATTCAACTTTACCCGCCATGGGAATCTTCAGTAAAAAATCACAATGGTCTTCAGTCAAACGCCTCATGCCACTACCCTCCGCACCCATAACGATAGCTGTGGGACCGGTCAAACTGGAATCATAGAGTGTTCCCTCTCCGAGATCACTGGTGCCTACCATCCATACACCGATTTCCTTGAGCTTTCTCATCGTCCGAGAAAGATTGGTGACGCGGAAAAACGGCACGGCATCGGCAGCCCCAACAGCGACACGCCTTACCGTGTCCGTAACACCCACTGACTTGTCTTTTGGCGTGATTACTGCGGTAACTCCAGCAGCGTCCGCAGTCCTGAATATGGCCCCCAAGTTGTGTGGATCTTGAACGCAATCCAAGATAAGCAAAAGAGGCTCTTTATCAGAGGTGACCAGATCATACAGCTCCTCTTCGGCTCTGTTTTGTGACTTTCCCTTATCACGATCGCCACGCACGTGCCTGTTCTCACGCGCTGAATGTTCTCTTTGTTTGCGTCTCATGAAAATTTACAGGTCCTGCTCAATTTCCTTCAGCTCAAGAAAGAGCCCGTTCCATTGCTCAAGATTGGGTTGAAGCTCCAATTTTGCCTGAGAAATATGCCTACGCACCCCCTCCAGCATCTGCGTATACTCAATATAAAGATCCCGAACACCATCACGGTAATCAGATGCCAAGGCATCAGCAAACTTGTTCTCTGAATTTTCAAGGCGGCCCATGAAATCAGCAATGACTCTTTTTCTACTTTGATAGGTTTGCACCGCAAAAGCAATCAATGCCAATGCAGCACCTCCAAGGCATGCATACGGATATATTTCCTGTTTCAAAGAGCCGGTGACACCCGCACAAAGCAGTAATATCAGACACATATACACCCATATTTTGAGTTTGGATCTTCTCGCAGCAAGTCGCATCTCCAAGCCGCCCCTGATTTTTAGATTCACCACGGCCTGCCTGGCCGCACGACCTAATTTTTCGGTGAAGCGCTGTTTCACCTCAGCCATAGTGCCATCCACTTCATCAAAGTCAGCTAGTGAAATTTCAAGCTTCTCCTTCACTCTTGGCCTCACCGTATCCCAATGATCACGACACTCCTCAATGAGAACTTCAGCATCTTTATCCGCCTGGACTTCAACGGCTTGTTTGACAGATTCGACCAGAGACTCAACAACTCTCTGGGGTAGATCATCAGCGACAAAAAGCCCCTTGAGCGTTCCCCAGAACCCGGTTTTGCGGCGCATCAGAGCCTTGCCCTCTTCCTCTTGGCTGGCAAAGACATTCTTCATGGTTTGAAATTTTGAGTTTACACTAGCCGATTGCTTTTCGCGACTGTCATTGATCTCATTTTCAAGCTCGTTGAGAAAATACTCGTTTTCTTCCAGCAGACGAGTGCGCAACTCTATCATATCCTCCACACTGCGCAGCACTTTGCCTGCGGCATCACGCACCTCACCAAGCACCTGACGCCGTGCTGGCGAGCGTGAAACCACTTCAGAAATATATTTTTCCAGAGCAGGATATCCACTTTCCCGCCAGAGGCCCTCACCAACTGGAGTTTCCGATTTCGCCTGCATGGCAAGCTTGCCAGATACTGGGTAAATTGGAAGTGCCCGGCCAATTCGCTTTCTACTCAAATCCCGCATGTGTTCGAGGATCACATCCAAATCCCCCTCTTCCCGCAGATCTGCCTGCTGCAGAATAAAGATCGACTTATTGATCATATCGTCTTTCTGCTTACTGATAAAATCCCAGGTTGAAGCACCCCATGGATTACTGGCAGGAAAAACCCAAAAAATAAGATCAGAAACCGGCAAAAAGCGGTCTGTAATTGCCTGATGCCCCTTCACGACTGAATTAGTACCAGGGGTATCCACAAGATTAAAATCCATCAGAAAATCC
Organism: Akkermansiaceae bacterium; assembly: GCA_040264795.1. GTDB lineage: Bacteria > Verrucomicrobiota > Verrucomicrobiia > Verrucomicrobiales > Akkermansiaceae > Oceaniferula. The sequence goes on from JBDQHQ010000030.1 coordinate 13,825, forward strand.
ACCGGTCGAAAACGCTCCTCTAAAATGGGAGTCACTTCTTCGTCGGTGCCTTCCTCCCCATATCGATACCATTGCACCCGGTCAGTTTCTGGCAGCACATTGGTTTTGCAAATATCCTCACCAAACAGTCCATTAAGCAATGAGGACTTACCGGCATTAACCTCGCCACAAACAACGAGCAAAAAAGGGTTTTTGAGCCCCTTGGTTATATCATTATCAAGCAGAGGCTTTTGATCAGCATCTGTTTTATCTGCGAGCGCTAAGACCCTTACGACAACGTCCGTAAGACGTTTGCGAGTCGTAAAATAATCATCCCCGAACATGATGGCAGCTATTAAGCGCGGCTCGACACAAAATGCAACAC
>JBDQHQ010000031.1:0-13743 GCA_040264795.1 Akkermansiaceae bacterium
GCCTTGGATAGATCCGCTTTTTTTCCAGAATGACAGCGGCGAGTGCAGAGGCCTGGAGGTTCGTTGCCAAGGCCAGGGCCTGGGCACAAGCGGCCAAGCCCAATGACGCCAAAACCACGCTGATGAGCCAAAGTGGTGGCAGCTTGCCCACCAGTGAGGCAAAGACACAAACCACCGTGGTAAATATCGGAAACGCGTGGCCAAAGCGTAGTGCCCAGCGGCGGCGCACCACAGCCGCCTGATCTCTCATGGAGAGGAAATAGAGGCCCACCCTGAGGGCAATCTGGCCATGATCAGCCACGCTGTCTCCCTCGGCCTGTTTGGCTGGTAGCGACAACCAATTTTCTCCACTCCCGGCAGCTCCCGCCCATTCTCTTTGGATGACTCGCAGCTCGGTCTCATCCTGGTCCATGGATGAGAGCATGCGCCTGGCAAGAGTGGCGCCATCCGTGGAGAGCACCACAGCGCGTGACCTGCTCAAGACACGGTCCGCATACATTTTACGCAAAATCAATGCCGCCAACAGAGGCAGAAGTGCAAAGAGCAAGAGAAGGCGGTGCATGAAATCAAAGTTCAGAACAGATCATCATCAGCGAGCCTTGTTTGGTAAAGGGTCATTTTTGAAATGATCATACTGCTTGTTGAGCTCTCTGAAATTTGCGTAGACCATTTCCAAGCTGCGCGGGTTCCCCTGGGCATTGGAGATACTGGCGGTGATTGCTTTTTTTGACCACTCCATGGCTTTGTTGCGCTCTCCCCTCGCGAACCAAACCTCTGCCATGGTGTCGAGGTATGCCCCTTGGCTGGGTCTCATGCTCACCGCCTTCTTGGCATGCGCGTGTGCCTCATCAAGATTTTTAATCGCCCTGGCAGCAAGCCATGCTGCGGTGTTGTGAGCATTATGGGAGTTGGGAAACTTCTCACAGGCCGCCTGAATATGTGAGTAATTTTCATCAAACCATCGGTCATAGGTATCCGACGGTATTTTGTTTTTTATGGCGGGGAAGAAATCATCGGCAAGGACACCATCACCCCTAACGAGGCGCTGCGCTATTTTGAGCCTTCTCAGTGCCTCGGGCTTCCTTCCTTGCTGTAGCATGAGCATCCCCCGACAAAACTCTGCCTGATAACGCGCTCTCAGGCATGTGTGCAAACCTGCTGGAGATTCCATGCTCATCACAGAGCGCGCATAGACTTCACTAATCGCTGCCGCTCTCTGCCAGTCTTTGCTGTGGTGGAGTGCTTGGCCATAATTTGCCAATGACGCTATTGCCCGCTTGTAATCGCTCAGAGCGTTTAGCTTGTTTCTCTCCCCGAGGATATTGTCAGCCCCATCCAGATCAGACATCGCAGCAGCCAGAAGCCATAGCTCTACCGCCTTCTCCTGGTAACCTGCATCAAGCAGGTAAAAGCCGAAAACTATCAAGCTCCTGGACTCACCGAGAGTATTGAGCAAAGCCTGCTTGTAAACCTGCTCGGCTTTTTCGGCCTTACCTAATTTACTGAGTGCAATGTAGCACTTCATCAAGTTGGATGCATCATATGGATCGTCACGGACAAGGGCTTCCAGAACCGGCTCGACACGTTCCCAACGCATCAGCTGATAGTCGATGTCCATTTTATCTGCAGTTGAATCTTCGATCAAAGCTGCATGGGCATCTAACATGAGAGACGCTTTGTTGATATCATTGCGCTGCAGACATAATTCATAAAGCATGGTAATCATCTGCTGCTTGAGCCTTTGATCCTGCTTGTGAGCTTCTTTCATGAGCTCATCATGAATTTGCTTTACCTGTTCTTGGGGATCAGGCAGCAGCCCCGCCAGCAAACCTATTTCATCAAGGGTTTTAGAGATATCCTCAGCATTGCGCCTTTCGAGCTGAGCCCATAAACAATCAAGATGCTCGGAGGAAGGTGACCAAATACTCACCAGTGTTTTACCAATCTCAAAAACGGCTTCGTCATCAAGCTCATTTTGACTGATCCGCTGCTTGGCAAAATGCACGGCCATGGCACCTTGGCCATATGCCAGCATGTAAGTAATTTGCTCTGCCCAAGCTGACTGCCTCTCCTCGTCTTGCTTTTCCTTGACCAAGAGCTTCATCATCGGCGCAAGCACATCACGCGCGTGATCATACTCACCTCGCTCGTGGAGAAATGCAGAGAGTTTGAATAACTGCTCAATAGTCTCATCATCGTCAAGTTTGTCTTCAAGAATCTTGATGCGCTCATTCACCCATTGGGTGTAGGGAGGCTTGGCATTTTCACCGATACCAAGCTGCTTGAGGCTATGCTCTGGCATTTCAATGATATTGAAAAAAGCAAAGGCCGCGCCTTGATCACTATTTTGCAACAGAGTGATTGCCTCCTCACGGAAACCATTGGCTGCCAAACATCTGATCACTCGATCTGCCACCGGACGATCCGCCACAATCTGCTTCCATTGCTGACTCAGGGCGGCTGCTTCATCTTCTTTACCTTCAAGTCTCAATTGTTGAAGCTCAGCCCCCCATTGATTAATCGAATCCCCCTCGCTGCTACTTCGCTCAAGCCAAGGTTTGGCGTCACCGGTTAAAACCCGAAGCAATAGAGCCTCGTCTGGCTTGTTCGCTTTTTGAGCTTCTTTGATGGCGGCCTCGATGTTGCCACTGGCTCGATACAACCACATTTTCCATGTTGCTGCCCTCTCTTCCTCCATGGCCGCAGCTTGGCCAAGCTGCTCTTGTAACTTACCCCTGTGGCAATGATAAAAGGCACGAACAGGCATGTAAAATTCGATATCTCCGCTAAGCATCAGGATCTCTTCCACAAGCACTTGGTCGCTGTCGGCAATCGCTGTAAGCATGATGGGCTTGACTTCCTTCCAAGCGATTTTAGCCAGGCTATTGCGAAGCTCGGTTCTCTTTTCAAGCCGGGCAAGAGACATAACCTGTCTCCACTCACCAAGCTTCATGAGTTTGTGAGCAATGATGATCTTGCCATTGTCATTACTTTGGAAAAAACCCAACACCATCTCTTTGACCTCTTCAGGACTGTCAAAAAGCAGGCCCGCTGAAATATATTGAATGAGCTCCTTGGCCCGCTCGGATGCCTCAATGTCATCTGATGCCTCAATCTGACGCAGCGCCGGCATTGATTTTTGCCCCAGCTTCCAGAGCTCCTCCATGGCATGCTCTCTGACGGTGAATGATTCATCACCAAGTTTTGCAGCCAGCTGTTCAACCGGGTCTTGCCGGCCTTCTGCCTTATTGTCCTTGGCACGGGTTTCCAGTGCCAGGAACATGGATACCACAAGCAACCATACAGCGACACCCAGCAACCATGCACGTGGGGGCACGATGCTGTTTCCGGGTTCAATACGATGACGCTGCGTGCTCATTTGATGAGATGTTTAACAACTATGATTTGTTTTGGGAAGCTATTGGCTAAAAAATCGATCACTTATCAGGGCTCTGGTCAGATGTGAGCTGGCCGAGCCATGAGGATATGTCACTGAAAATTTTGTCTCGCTGATGATCATACATCAAAAGGTGATATGACTCGGGGTAGTAATGATGTGATTTACTGATGGCCCGGTCGAAGTGCTCGTAGAAATCATTGACCTTCTCCTCTTGTGTGAAGCAATCCTTACCAGCATGAAGCAATAACACGGGACAGTAGACCGAGGATGCCGCTTGGTCCATTGCTTGAGCCATGTCGCCGAGCTTAATGAGTAGGCGAAGTGTGTAGCGACGGATATACCAAGGGTTTTTTGCTGCCTGCTGTTCATGGATGTCCTGCTTGGTAACGGCCTGGTTTCGCCCGTCAGAGAGCGATTCAAGCGATATTCTCGCCTTGGGGAAGATGATCGCCGCCAACTTCGCCGCCGCTAATTTCCACCCGGGTAGCTCCGAATCCACCTCAATGATGGGTGAAGAAATCACGATGCCATGCGGGCGTTGCACCGGAGCAGCATCGTGGTAGGCGTGCATGACTATCAATGAGCCCATGCTTTCCCCAAACCAAACAATTTTGGATTGAGGGTGCAGCTCGCGCACGAGCTCGGTAAAGGTATACAGATCATCATACCATTGCCTGACTCTGCGGATGTCTCCTCGCCTGCTCTCTTTTTGCTCCATACCCTGACCTCGCGTCTCAGCTGCATAAACCGCCACATCCTGGCGTTGCTTGGTGAGATAGCTCCCGAGGTTGTGGTAATCTCCAGCATGGCCGGAAATACCATGGACCCCAATGATAACTATGGCCGGCTCTCGCTCACCAGCCGATGCTGGCAGCCACTTACGATAACCAAGTGCTTTGTTGTCGTAACTGATGTAGTCGGTCTTGTTAAGCTTTGGCATTCCCTTACCCGCTGGTGCGTAACTGGTAACTGTGGCACAAGATGTGAGCAATGTCACCCATGCGAAGGTGGCCAACCATGTTGACGAGCCGCTCAGTTTGTCGATAAAAGCTATCATCGAATCCATGTTAACTTGCAGCTAAATAATCATGATTGCAAGCGCCTACATCCGCAGCCCGGTGCCAAAGAACTGCGAGATTGCTTGATTATTTGTTTGCCGGGTGGTTTCCTGCCGGTGTGCTACAGATAGTCTTCAATGAAATCAGTGCTGCCGAGATATCCCGGATGGATACTCTGGAACAACTCGAACTACTCGATGCCTTCAAGGTGTCCGAGTCAGACCTTATCGAACTCGATGAGAATCAAGAGCACCAATACTTCGGCAAAATCGTGCGCGATGGGAAAACCCTTTATCGCTTCCGGACCAATGACTGTCGCATTTACTTCGAGGTAGCTGATGACTTCGTTGTTGTTCACCGCGTGCTCCATAAAAACTCATTTTCCGACTTTTTATTCCGCTCCAAAATGCCGATCTCAGAAGATGAACAGCTGGCTAAATCCAAGCACTTCTGGAAGCTCATTGATGAGGGCCGCAACGCACGGCGCATGTAGCTTGGCTTGAGCTGGAAGCACATTGGGCATTCTCTTTTGTGCTTTTCATCGCAGTCCTCCGCGTGGTAGCTTAAGCAACCATATATTATGACGGGTAAAATTATTCATTCCATCGTCTTTATCATTGTTGTTGGAATTGTCACCTCAACATTGATAAACAGCGATCCGGAAGATCCCGCAAAGCTCGCCTCCCAGCTCCCCGCGCTGCTTCTCGCCGGACTTTATTTTGGGTTCATCTTTGTGGTTTATATTTTACCCGGAATCACGGATAAGGCCACCACGGCTGTACTCGCATCCAACGAGACCGGTGCGCGCGATCCGATGTACAAGGCCCAAGCCGCTGTCGCCCGTGGCGAATACATAGAAGCTATTACCCTGTATCGCGCCATTGCCATGGCCGAACCTGAAAACCGTCTCCCCTGGGTTGAAATCGCCAAAATCCAACTCGACAAGCTCGAAGACGCAGAAACCGCCATCAACACCCTGCAGACAGCTCTTGAGGATAACGAATGGCCTGCTGACGATGCCGCATTCTTCATGAGCCGTATCGCAGAAATCCGACTCGACGAATTCCATGACAAGGAGACATGCATGGCCATACTGGAACAGATCGTTGAAACCTTTCCTAATAGCCAGTATTCGGCCAGTGCTACTCATCGGCTCAATGAGATCGAAAAATCTCCGGACCCTGCACCGGCCCAAGGATAAGCCAAGGATAAGCCCATCCTGATCCGTTAGATAACACAGGATAATCTTGCCCCCTGCCCGGACAACACTAACATATTTGCGTGTCCGCATCTAACATGAAGAGCAATCTGCTCTCAGCATTCCCTTTATGGCCATTCTTGTTAGGCGTTTTCTCAGGATTAATCTGTGCTGATTTTTTTGGTCTCTATTGCTGGATACCGTTAACAGCATGCTGCTTTTTAGCCACCTTGGCACTCCGCAGAATGGGCATGACACTTTTTGCAATCAGCTTTATCATGGCAAGTGGGCTCCACGGCATGAAGGTTGAAAACATGCGGTACTGGGAGCAGGCTGTTCTCAATGGCCAGCTCCACAAGACGATGGCATTGAGGGGTACGGTTATCTCAACGGGGTCAAACCAAAGGGGCCCCTACCTCATCAAAACCAGTAGCGTGGAAGCTCGCACCGGCCCCTCCCGGATCTTTGCTACATCAGGCATGATAGTGGAGCTCACCACTCCATTCCCCTACCGAACCCAACTTCAATACGGTGATATCATCGAAGCCACGGGAGCACTGCAACTCATCAAAGCCATGCGCAACCCCCATGAGTTTGATAGAAAAGAGTGGATGTATCGGCAGGGGGCGGTTCTCAGCATGACTCCACATGCACCCATCATGATTGATGGAGTGAGTCTTCTCCACAGGCCGGTGCGCACCTTAACGAGCTGGCGCCAATTTCTCCGCCAAAGCATGACATCGGGATTGAATCCCGATTCCCGGGCCTCTCAATTGATACGGGCGGTAGTCTTGGGAGAACGTCCTCCCAACACATCTTCCATGGTGGATGATTTTCGCAAGAGCGGCACGCTCCACGTGTTCGCGGTAAGTGGCTTACATGTTGGCATGGTGGGAACGATTTGCGGCTGTCTGCTCTGGTTTCTCAGAGTACCGCGCTGGATGCTCATCACCGGTATCATTCTTGCCATGGCAGCCTACTCTGGAATTACAGGTCTGCGCCCGCCATCCGTACGCGCCGTGATCATGGCCAGCGTTTTCCTCACAGGTTTTCTCATCAAGCGCAAACCGTCTCTGATCAACAGTCTGGCAGTGAGTGCCATCATCGTCTGCCTTTGGGATGGTCACCAGCTCTTCACGCCTGGCTTTCAGCTATCCTATGGAGTATTGCTAGCACTCGCACTGGCGACAACACTCTGGATTCGCGTGCTTAAGCCCATGGCTGAGATTGACCCCTTCATGCCGAGACTTCTGCTAAGCTCCTGGCAGGAGAGAGTATTAGCTTTGAGGAGATGGCTGCGCAACTCTCTGGCCGTCTCGCTTGCAGCATGGATGGGGTCTGCTCCCCTGATATGGATTTATTTTGGTATCGTCACCCCCATTGCAGTGATTGCCGGTATTCCCCTCATGCTCATGGTTTTCATGGTGCTGGCTTTGGCAATGCTGAGCGTATCTGCAGGGGCGATCTGGAAACCAGCCGGTGATGCGCTCAATCACATTAATGCACTGGTGGCGACATCAACCTACCATACGGCGGCCCTATTTGCGGATGTCCCATTAGGGCACGGTTACCGCAAACCAACCCGGCCAGAAAAAGGGCGCATCATTGTATTTGATCTACCCAACGGAGGTGGCGCCAATTTGATTGATGCTGGAGGTGGCATCTTGCTTGATAGCGGGCGCAGTGACACTTTCCTCAGGCATGTCTTGCCAACCTTGAGAGCGCTTCGAATCGAGCCTGATTCACTCATTATCAGCCATGCAGATGCCAAGCACAGCGGAGGCATGAGCACCTGCCTCGATCATTTCAACCCTGACCAAGCTATCATTCCTCGTGCGGATCTTCTCAGTAAGAGCTATCAGGAATTTCTTGAAAAATCCTCAATAAGCGGCTGCCAGATGATCATTCCGCATACGGGCCAAATGTTCCCCATAGAGCAGGACGTGGCACTTGAAATCATCCATGCCCCTGCAGATCTCACTGGCTACGGGCGGGCAGACGACAGTGGCCTGGTGATGCGCTTACATTGGCACGGCTGGAAGGTGATATTCACCGGGGACGCTGGCTTCATCACAGAAAACAGCTTGCTGGCTTCCGGCGTCGATCTGGATGCAGATGTTCTTATCATTGGTAGAAATAGAGACGATTTCACGGGGCATGAGGCCTTTTACCGTGCAGTCTCCCCGCGGGTCATCATCTCAAGCAATGCAGATTTTCCCGTGCATGAGCGCATTCCTGAACACTGGTTCAGCCTTACCCGTTCACTGGGCATTATGGTTATGGATCAGAGACAATCCGGGGCCGTCACCTTAACCATTAAGGATGCAAATCTATTGCTCACACCCACACTCGAAAACGCCAAAGCAATCACCCTTGGGCCCGAGGATCAGCTGCGGTGACTATTCGATGGACAATCAGGCGTGAAACCATCAATTTGCACGGCAGAAACAACCACTTCAGCGAGCTATCGTCAGAAAAAACTTCAGTCTCCTTCTTGCCCTGCGCTACCTCAACCCTCTGCGCACCCATGTCTCGGTCATTACCCTGATCTCGCTGGCAGGAGTGGCAATCGGTGTCATGGTGCTTATCGTGGTCCTTTCTGTATTTGGTGGCTTTGAGCAACTCGTCAAGGAGCGCGTGCTTAGTTACACTCCTCATATCAACATTCAGCGTATCAGCCCATGGCCGGATGCAGACGAGGACACGAACTACAATGCAGAAGAAGAATGGCGTGGTCTGGAACAATCCATGTCCTCGCTCGAGGGTGTGGAAAGTGCCTACGCCTTGATCAACGACTATGTCCTACTTGATCGTGCCGGCAACGTTGCCCCTGCATTCATGCAAGCCATTGATACGGGCAATGCATCCCAACTCAAATCTCTCGAGGAACTCATCAATCCGGGTGACGGCAATGCTGACATGGGACTCAATGAGACTGCTGTGATTTCCTCACTCACAGCCGAGCGCTTCGGCATTATGCTCGGTGACGTCATTCAGATCCACACCAACCGCAACCTGGAACAAGTGCAACCCATTCTGGAACGTATTGGGACGGAGCCACTGTATCAATCAGCCGCTACCCAGTTAGCCACTATCGAGGATGACATCAAACGCATCTACACAGTATCAGATGCCGGGGAAACCGTGCCAATTGAGACCCTCAAAGACCTTTACTTCAACCGGATCATGCCCCTTATGGATCTCAATATCCGGGAACAAGAGAGAAGAATGATCGACTCCCTGTTGCTACATTTTGAAGAGGGAGAGCGCAGCACCCCGGATCCTGATGATAGCGGGGTCTACCTCTTCCAGACAGGTCATGCAGCCAAGGCGATCGAGCTGCTGGATTCTCTGGCCAGCATCGACACCAAAGAATCTGATATTGAGGATATCACGCAAATGAAAACCGTGGTTTTACCCAAAGAACTACGAGTCGTTGGTATTTATCAAGCTACTCGCCACGCCGCCAGCCCGGATGTTTTTGTTCCACTTCCCGTTGGTCAGGACCTCACAGGCCTTGGCGCGGGAGTGAAGGGCATTGCGCTTCGCCTCAATGACCCCTATCGAGCAGCTCAGGTGCTGAGCCAAACTATTCTCGCTGAAATACCCGACAACCAGTCATGGACAGCGCGTACTTGGATGCAGGACCACCAACAACAGTTTGCGCTCATCAAAACCCAACGCCAGCTGCTCACCTTCTCATTATCCTTTATCATGATGGTCTCAGCCTTCTCCATCATGGCGGTCATGTTCACCGTCACGATTCAGAAAAAACGCGAGATCGGTGTGATGAAAGCCCTGGGAGCCGCCCCCTCTCAACTCATACGCGTCTTCCTGTATCAAGGCATTATTATTGGTCTCTTTGGAGGCATCCTAGGTTTAGGCTTGGGTTACCTTGTGATCGAAAATCGGCAAGTGATCCTCGATCTCTTTGCCTCCTGGGGCTTTGACCCCTTTCCCTCTGATTTTAATGGTTTCGACGGATTGCCTGCCGATCTTCAAGCAAATGAGTTCATTGGTGTGTTCGTCTTTGCGTTCATCATGTGCATTATCGCAACCTTGGTTCCAGCCGTCCTCGCCTCACGCAGTGATGCTGCCAAGTCCTTGCGCAATATGTAGGCCCAAGCGTATAACCATCACTTCACAGCCACTCATCATCACCCATGAAAGACATCGTTTATTTTGACCTCGAGACCCAGCGTAGCTTCGGTGATGTCGGTGGCGCCAAAAACAAAGACAAGATGGGCATTTCCGTAGGTGTCGCCTACTCCACCCGGACCGGTCAGTACCATATTTTCAACGAGGACCAGACCGACGAGCTCGTTGACATGCTGGTGAAGGCTGATCTGGTAGTCGGCTACAACCACATCTATTTTGATTACCCCGTATTGCAGGGCTACACCATTCTCGACCTACCCAACCAGACCATCAATCTCGATATGCTCATTGAGCTCGAGAAAGTTCTAGGGCACCGACTCAAACTGGACTCCATTGCATCAGCGACTCTGGGCACCGGAAAATCAGCTGATGGACTGGATGCTCTGAGATGGTGGCAAGAGCACAAAAAAACCGGTGACCCTGAACCCCTGATGAAAATCGCTGAATACTGCTGCTATGATGTCAAGGTCACCAAGGAAGTGCATGAATATGCACTTGAACACGGTCACCTCAGATACAGTGACCGTAATGGCAATACTACCGAGGTAGCCGTGGATTGGAGTTAGACTCTACTCAATATCAAAAAAGGCCCGGCATCACTTGAAGTGAGCCGGGCCTGTAGTTTTATCCAAGCGGGAAGTGCTTTATATTGATTAAGCAGATTCCTCACCTGCGGAGGCAGTCTGGGCCTGAAGAGGTGGCTCTTCAGCGGCTACAGCCTCTCCAGCATCATCTGAACCCTCGGCATTTTCTGCCCCCTCAGCGAGCTCGTCCTGCTGTGGTTCGGGTTCTTCCACGGTGAACTCGATATCCACATCGCGATGCTGGTGGAAACCCGTTCCCGCAGGAATCAGGTGACCCATGATGACGTTCTCCTTAAAGCCGCGGAGGTAATCCACACGACCAATCGTAGATGCGTCCGTCAACACACGAGTGGTGTCCTGGAAGGATGCAGCGGAAATGAATGACTCAGTCTCGAGAGAAGCCTTGGTGATACCCAGAAGAACCGGCTCGGATTCTGCAGCAGCACCACCTTGGGCTACGACTTCCTCGTTGGCTTTCTTAAACGTGGTGCGATCAATCTGATCACCCCAGAGGAATTCGGTATCACCCGGCTCGGTGATTTTGACCTTGCGCAGCATCTGGCGGATGACGATCTCAATGTGCTTGTCATTGATTTCCACGCCCTGGAGGCGGTAAACGCGCTGCACCTCGTTGGTGAGGTGCTCCTGAAGAGCTTGGGCACCACAGGCCTCGAGCAAATCGTCAGGAGAGACTGGCCCTTCGGTGATCTGGTCACCACGGTGAAGGAAGTCGCCTTCTCCGACGATGATGTGTTTACCCATGGGAACGAGGTGATCTGCATGTTCACCGGTATCCATGTCAGTTATGATGACCTTCTTCTTGCCGCGCACGTTGGGACCGTAGGAAACCTCACCATCGATCTTAGCAATGGTGCAAGCCTCCTTCGGACGGCGTGCTTCAAAGAGCTCGGCAATACGAGGCAGACCACCGGTAATATCACCTGTCTTGGAGATCTTACGCGGTGTCCTTGCTAGCTGGGCACCACCCTTGACACTGGCCCCCTCCTTAACGGAAAGGTGCGCGCCCACAGGAATGGAGTAGCTGGCGAGGACTTCTGAAGTCTTCTTGTCAACAATGACGATCTGCGGGTGAAGGTCTTCCTTATGCTCGGTGACCACCATACCCTTCTTGCCGGTTTCCTTGTCAGTCTCGGACTGAACAGTAATACCTTTGATCATGTCACGGAACTCGATCTTACCCTCTTTTTCAGTCAGGATCGGCACGTTGTAAGGATCCCAGGTAACGAATACCTGACCTTTTTTGACCGTTTCACCATCGGGAACTGAGATAGCTGAGCCCATAACAAGGTTGTAGGATTCCAACTCCAGTCCGTCTTTATCACGGATGGCGATGGAGCCTTTCTTGTTGAGCGCAACAAAGTTACCCTCAGCGTCTTTCACAGCGCGGACATCTTTGTAGACTACAACACCACCGCTTTTCGCTTTGATGATAGGCTGTTTAAATGAGGAAGATGCCACACCACCTACGTGGAAGGTACGCATCGTAAGCTGGGTTCCGGGCTCACCAATCGACTGAGCGGCGATGATTCCAACCGCTTCACCGATTTTGGCAACCTCGCCGGAGGCAAGGTTGAGTCCGTAACACTTCTGACAACATCCACGGTCCGCTTCACATGTGAGGGTAGAGCGGATCTTAAGACGCTCAAAGCCAAGATCTTCAATCTTATTAGCCTCTTCCTCACCAATGAGCTGACCTACCTTGAGGATCACCTTGCCACTGACAGGGTCAGTGACTTTTTCACCGGATACGCGTCCGTAGATACGTGATGACAGTGATGCTGCTTCCTCATCGTTCTCGATGATAGGCTCGGCCGTGATGCCGTTGACCGTACCACAGTCCTCTTCAAAGATGATGACGTCCTGAGACACATCAACGAGCTTACGGGTCATGTATCCGGAGTCAGCGGTCTTGAGAGCAGTATCAGCAAGTCCCTTACGGGCACCGTGGGTGGAAATGAAGTATTCCAATACGGAGAGACCCTCACGGAAGTTAGAGGTAATCGGACGCTCGATAATGTCACCGGATGGCTTAGCCATCAGGCCGCGCATTCCGGAGAGCTGCTTGATCTGCTGCTTGTTACCACGGGCACCGGAGTCAACCATGAGGAAGAGCGGATTGACAATCTTGTCTCCCTCATTGTGCTCAAGCTTGCGGTAAAGAGCATCAGCAATGTTATCGGAGGCGTGTGTCCAGATGTCAATGACCTGCTGGTAGCGCTCATTGTCTGTGATCACACCGTTACGATACTGCTTGGTGACTTTCTCGAGCTCAGCGTATGCTTTCTCCAGTTCACCTTTCTTCTCCTCGGGCACGACCATGTCGATAATTCCGATGGAAATACCGGAACGAGTAGCCTCCATGAAGCCGAGACCCTTGAGAGCATCCAGAACCTTCACGGTGTCAGCTTGACCGGCACACTGGTAGCAACGCCAAATAATGTCACCGATCTGTTTCTTGCCCACATTGAAGTTCAAGAAACCAAGACCGGATGGCCAGATCTCATTGAAGCGAACACGACCTGGAGTGGTCTCGATGATTTTGTTTTCATGATCACCAAAGAAGGTTTTCTCTTCCTTGCCGTAATCCGGGTTGCGCAAGCGAATCCAGTCATGATACTTCACCTTACGGCTGGCAATGGCGAACTCGACTTCAGTTGTATTTTCAAACAGTGGCAGGTGAACGCCCTTACGTGCCTCGAGCTCCTTCGCGGTCAGCTGACGAGCGTAGGTGAGGTAGTAGGAACCAAGAATAATATCCTGGGATGGCACCGTGATCGGCTTACCACTCGCAGGTGAGAAGATGTTATTGGGAGCAAGCATCAGCTGACGTGCCTCCATCTGAGCTTCCACGGAGAGTGGCACGTGCACCGCCATTTGGTCGCCATCAAAGTCGGCGTTGTAGGCAGTACAAACCAGCGGGTGAACACGCAGTGCCGATCCCTCAATAAGCACAGGCTCAAATGCCTGGATGGAGAGACGGTGCAAAGTGGGCGCACGGTTGAGCATGACAGGGTGTCCCTTGGTCACCTCTTCGAGGATGTCCCAGACTTCCGTTGTCTTGCGGTCAATCATCTTCTTGGCACTACGCACGGTGTGGCAGTAGCCGAGTTCTTTGAGTCGACGGATAATGAATGGTTCAAAAAGTGTGAGTGCCATCTTTTTGGGCAAACCACACTGGTTGAGCTTGAGCTCAGGCCCGATCACAATGACTGAACGTCCCGAGTAGTCCACACGCTTACCGAGCAGGTTCTGACGGAAACGCCCACCCTTGCCTTTAAGCATGTCGGAGAGTGATTTCAGGGCACGGTTGCCGGCACCGGTGAC
>JBDQHQ010000032.1:0-13644 GCA_040264795.1 Akkermansiaceae bacterium
ATTGAGAACGTGGTGAGAGAGTGGTTCTCCAGCGGCCACCCGGATTTGCTCTTTGATAAGTTCGCAGCCCATGACTTCCTCGGTAACGGGGTGCTCAACCTGAATGCGGGTGTTCATCTCCATAAAGTAGAAGTTCTCTGCCTTCTCATCTACCAGATATTCGATAGTTCCTGCGTTCTCGTAGCTGATGGCGGAGATGAGTTTGATTGATGCCTCCGCCATTCGTTTGCGGAGCTTGTCAGAAATCAGCGGTGAGGGGCACTCCTCGATGATCTTCTGGTTACGGCGCTGCATGGAGCAATCACGCTCACCGAGCTGAACAAAATGATCGTGAGTATCACCGATGACTTGAATCTCGATGTGGTGTGGCTTGAGCACGAGCTTTTCAAGGTAACAGTCGCCATTGCCAAAACAGGCGATGGCCTCTTGGCTGGCTTGGTTATACATCTCGATAAACTCGGTCTCTTCAAAGCAAGGCCGCATACCACGACCACCACCACCAGCAGTGGCTTTGATCATGACGGGGAAGCCAATATCTTTGGCTAGCTTTAAACCATGTTCGGCAGACTCAAGCATGCCCTCCGAACCTGGGGTGACTGGCACACCGTTTGCAACAGCGGTGGCGCGAGCTGTATTTTTGTCACCCATTTTACGAATCACATCTGCGGATGGCCCGATGAATTTAATCTGACAGCTTTCACAAATTTCAACAAAGCGGGCATTTTCGGAGAGGAAGCCATACCCCGGGTGGATGGCCTCTGCCCCAGTGATCTCAGCAGCGGCAATGATACGGTCTGGTTTCAGGTAGCTGTCCTTGCTGGGACCAGGCCCGATACAAACGGCCTCGTCAGCGAGTTGAACATGCATGGAGTCAACATCGGCTTCAGAGTAGACGGCCACTGATTCCACTCCCAATTCGCGGCATGCACGAATGATGCGAAGAGCGATTTCACCACGGTTGGCGACAAGGACTTTCTTAAACATGGAGGTGATAATTTAAAGCTGTGTTGCGGATGAAGCAGGCAAAAGCAGGCCTTACTGGATCTGGAAGAGGGTATCGCCAAACTGAACAGGCTCACCATCCTTGGCAACGATAGCACTGATGGTGCCAGAAGTTTCCGCTTTGATTTCGTTCATCACTTTCATGGCCTCGATGATGCATATGGTCTGGCCTTCACTAATAGTGTCACCGACGGCAACAAAAGCGGCGGCGTCAGGTGAGGAAGCGGCGTAGAAGGTGCCAACCATGGGCGCTGTAATAGCATTTCCAGCAGGGGCTTCAGCGGGTGCCGCGTCACTGCTGGCGGGAGCTGCAGCAGGGGCAGGAGCCGCCGGCATTGCAGCTTGGGCTACCTGGACGAGGTCAGCGCCTTTTTTCATTTTGAGATCCACTCCTTCTTCCTTGAGGTGGAAGTAGCTGAGCTCATGTTGATCCATGAGTTCCACGATTTTACGAATTTCCTTTAGATCCACGGTATTATTGGTTGGTTGTGATCAGGCAAATGATAGAAAGCATCATTGTCTTGGCCTGCGATGAGGCTGATATTAGGTGCGACTCGCGCCCCCCGTCAAGAGAATCCCCTTGGGGGATGATCCGGCCCCAATGATGTTTGTTTTGGTGGATTTTCTTAATTCGGTTTGATGTCTGTGAATTAGCCTGTCAGGGTGGCTGGGATGATTTCGCGCAAGAAGATTCATTACGAGGCCACGGGCTGGTTGGGCCAGTATCTCTATCATTTTGGACGATACTCGAGTATCCCTCTGGTATACGATGATCTGCTGCGTTTTACCGGCTCGATTCCGTATGAAGACCCCAAAGGGAGGGAGACACTCTGGCTCACGGTGATGTATCCTCCCGAGGTGATGATGGAGCTTCGTCCCCAGTTGACGAAAATCTACACTGATCTGAAGGTGGGGGGGGAGTCAGCACACCATGAGCATCTCGTTGTTGATCGCATTGATTTTGGCGAATTTGGAAACTCACGGCCTTTCAGAATACGAATTACCAACCAGTACAATGACAACTCGGATTACTTCTATGTGAAACATGCGGATGCCTCCCGCATCTACGGTCTTGAGCTAGAGCATATTTTGTCTCCCGACAGGGTTAATTATCTTGCGCGTGGCAACACCTTGATTGAGGAGCACATACCGGGAGTGCCGGGTGATGTTTTCATCGATCGGTATTTGCCCAAGCCTGAGATTAACAAGGTGCGCGTAGCCAAGGAATTTGTGAAGTTTAATGAGCGGTGTTTCATTCGCCTGTTAGGTGACATGCGTTCTGTGAACTACGTGGTTGGAATTACCCCTGATTTTGAGGCAGTGCAATACAGGGTGAGGCCTATTGACTTTGACCAGCAGAGCTACCACGGGCGGGCCAAGACTTATATGGCATATCACTTCGATAGCAATAAGGCGGTTACCAGATTGAGTTTTCGTGAAATGAATCGCCAGACGATCGCCCAGTATGCGGAGGAGGAAAGAACACAGATGGCCCGCCGGGCCAAAGCGGAACGAGCGAGGCTGCAAGCTTTGTTGCGCACCATGGAGAGGGAAGAGCTTGCTCCGATGAAGAATATCATACGGCTAAGAAATGGTCTCAACCGCATTCACGGCACAGATAAGTTTACAAAATGTGAAACGATGGGAGCTTTGACGAAAAAGCATATTGAATTGATGCTTTTTGACCCGTTGTTTGCCTACCAGGCCAATCGTTAAATTTACCCTCAGCGGCACTTTTATCGGCAGCGTTTTAACGACAGCGGGCAAGTGTTGCCAGCGCGTAGCCCGTGCCATAGGCGTAATGGTAATTATAGAGCGGGTAATCCCACCAGCAGCCGTTCTTCTCTTGCTTTGAAATGATCACCGCAGCGAGTTTTTGCTTCCAACTGGCTTGCTCCTCTGCAGGTAAGAACCGGAGACACTCTGAAGCGTAGTAGTGTCCGTAGAAATAGAAGTAGCCGGATACTGCCGCGGGTGCTTCATGAGGAACGGGTCGTTTGCGGCCATGATCAAGCCAACCCTGGCGATCAAATAGCCTTTGCAGCCAGGTGCGTATAACGGTATCCGTCACTGACTTGTCACCGAATTTCCGCAGAGCGGCATTACATGCCTGGGAACGGCCGAGTGAGCCGGCTGGTCTGTTGATGGGCCGGCGTGGAGCCCATCGATGGCTAAACGAGTAGGTGTATGAGAAGTCAGGATTACGCTGCATTTGAATCGACTCAATGCCGCGTTTGATAATGGTTGGGGGGAGATCAATACCCATCGTGGTGGCTACATCGTGCATGGCGAGTAAGGCGGTGGCCGTGGTGAAGCTCATGATAGAGCCCGATGGCTTAGCGGTAACATGCTCGAAGTCGTAATAACCCCAGCCTTTGTTAATGTCTTCATGCCGCTCGAGACGCTTGATCTGAATCAAGGACTGCCGGCGGTATTCCTCTCTCTTGGACGGGTCATCGTGGTAGCGATATAGTGATGCCAAGGCGCGCAGGCTGTAGGCGTGAGCCCAGATACTGTATGTGGCACGGGGGTCAATGTTGCGAAAATTCGGCAACATTTTAAGTAACCATGCTTCACCGCGGCTGATGGCTAGGAGTGTAGCCGGACGTTGATCGCGGGATTCTAATAAGCCGTGAAGAGCAAGTGCAGAGCTTGCGGTCTGAAATGCCTGGTGCGCGTCCGGCACTGGGGCATAGATGTTGAGCCCTTTCGTGCGGGTGGCATTGCCCCATGATCCACTTGCGTTTTGATGAGATACAAGAAAATCGACGCCTTTTTTAATCGAGTGATTGAGATCATCACTAACCGGCTTGGCACTCTCTTGCTCTGCGCTGGCACTCAGTGCAAGAACGCATGTGATGGAGAGGGCTTTAAGCATAGCGTATGGGCACAAGGCATGTCATTTGACAATCACCTGGCTTTTTTCCAGTCCCTGGGTGATGACGGCTGATTTCTCGTTGGAGGCTCCAACGAGAACCTTGCGTTTATCGGTTTTGCCATCAGCGAGTTTGACTTTAACGCAGTAGCCGCCGTCATCTGTGTTCTCCAAGTAGTCCAGCGGAATAACAAGTGCTTGGTCCATGCTGTGGGTGATGATGGTTACATTGGCTTTGATCCCAGTAACTACTGGCATTTCTTCAGGGAGTGCTGGCTCAATAGTGGTCAGAAATTTACCCTTTGCAGATGGATAGCGCGCCAAGCCGCTAATACTCACCGGAAAGCTTTTATGAGGGTGTTGTTTGATCGTGGCATATCCGTTAGCGCCATGGCTAATACCTGCCAATTTTTCCTCTGCTGTAAGTGCGTATAGGTTGAGCGAAGCGTTGCTTGGGATGATGGTCATCAGAGTGGTGTGAGCTCTGAGCTTGCCTCCCTCCAATAATATTTTCTCCACAGCGCTGGCGCTCCAGGCGCCATGTTTGATTTCTCCGTAATAAACGGTCCCATCGGCAGGTGATACTATATCCATCATGGCTCTGTCGCTTTTGAGTTTTGCGAGTTTATCGATGTTTTCCTGATGATCCTTGGCTGCCTTATCGGTCTCTTGTTGCTTGATTTGAAGATCCCGGGGCAGTTCTTTCTGAGCCGCGGTATTGGCGATACGTGCATTTTTTGCCGCGAGTTTTTTTGATTCGAGTTGGCGTGGAACATGGGTCTTGAGTTCCCACTCAGCTTCTTGACGAGCACTCTCAAGACCAAACTTGGCACGATCGACATAGTAGCGCGCCCGCTTGAGAATCATTTCCTCGGTTTCCTCGGTCTTGTCGTCTTCCTCATACATCTTGAGTAACTGTTCGAGTTCCTCTTGCTGACTTGCGAGATAGAACTCCGCTCTTGTGACGTTACGTTTGATGTTCTCAATTTGAAGTGGCTGGCCAGTGGCAAGGTGATGCTCAAGGTTCTCATTTGTTTCACGCTCATGCCTCGCATGTTTCTCGAGGCTCAACGGGGTTGTGATTTTGAGCTGTTCAAGCTGCTGTTGTGCTTTAGCCAGATTGAGTGCCCCCAACTCGATGGACTTTTCCAGAGAGGCGATTTCTTCGTCGAGTGTGCGGGAGTCAATGTCGATAAGGCGGCTCCCTTTTTTCACCTGAGTGCCGTGCGAGACAAGAGAGGTGATGGTGAAGTCCGTCCACTCCTCAGGGTCAATCCTGATGCTTGCAAATTCAGTGGGTAGAAAAACGGCATCCAGAGTAGTTTCGACCTTGAATGGTTTTGGCTCAACCGTGTAAGTCTCAGCATGGATGGGTTGGATGCTGAAGATAGTGATTAGAAATAAAAAATAGCGCATGCCTTGGGTAGGTGTGGTTTGCAAGAGTGATAGGGGATGCTCCATGTGTGAAGCGAATTGTTTTTAATAAGCCTTTTTTCTGGCAAGCCAGATGGTGTGGGTCCTACGTTTGTTCCCCTTGTGGGCAGCAGGAACCGCGTTTTCACTGACGTCGTAGCCAGCTTTGCGAAGTAACTTGGTAAAAGCCTTGTCCGGGCGCGCTGACCAGATGGCCAGAATGCCGCCCCCCTTGAGTGCTTGCTGAATCTCACGCAGACCCTTGAGGGTGTATAGAGAGTCATTGTTTTTGCCATGGAATGCAGAGGGACCGTTGTCTACATCCAACAAAATGGCATGATACTCTCCGTTTGCCTGACGAATAACTTGCTGAACCGGTTTGATGTTAATGCTAACGCGCTCGTCATCCAGAAGTCCCGGATTGAGGTGGGCGAGGTGAGTGCGGTTCCATGTCTCAATTTCGGGGGTGAGCTCGGCAACCGTGAATTTGGCACGTTTGCCGGGAAGCGCCTTGGTAGCCGCGGCGAGTGTGTAACACATGCCGAGTCCTCCGATAAGAATGCGCGGTTGGTTCACAGGCCGGAATGGATTGCAGGCAAGCTCTGCGAGGGTTTCCTCCGATCCATGGGAAAAAGAGGTCATGAGCTGCTCACCATGAGAGCATATCATGTAGCTGCCGTCGTGCTCGATGAGTTCCAGAGGCTCTCCCTCCGGCGTTTTACACTCTGCTAGTTTAACGTAAGGTTTCATGAATGTGATGGTTGGGGATGATGGTTGGCCTGTTTGATGAGGGTATGAGTGGCTTGGCTTGCATACTTGTCTTTGTTTTCCCTGCCAAGACCATACCCAATTCTGACAATTAAGCAGTTGAAAACTAAGGGGCCTTTGTTCAATGTTTTGTCATGAAAAAAATCTGCACTGTTCTCATCTTGTTGACAGCCTCGCTGACCTTAAGCTCATGTAATACCTTCATTGGTATCGGGCGTGACATTGAAAATCTTGGTAATGGAATGCAGAATAAGGCGGAGGGCAAGACCTGGTCTGGTCAAAACCCGGCTCCGGCAGAGCCCGCCGCATACCCTGCATACTAAATCGTCAAACAGCAACTTGGGCAGGCAAGCTGTTTGAAATTATTCTCACTAGCCAGCGTTTGCTGGTATGACGCGGCCTACGTGCCAAGGTCGTGCTGCTGGCACCCGCGTCAATTCTTTACGGAAGAATCTCAGCCTATTGACAATGCTGGGAACTATTCTTGTCGATCGCCAAACTGAATGGCATTCGTGTCGTAGTCATTGGCTTTGCCTATTCTTGCTGTCAAATTTTGGGTATTTCCCTCACGCCATATCTTCAAATTGACTTCGCTATTAATGGGGCTGCGTTGAATGAGTGATATAAGATGACTCATGTTGCGCACCTGTTTTCCATCATAGCTTAATATGACATCCCCAATTTGCAGCTTGGCCTGGGTGGCAGGAGAGCCGGGCACCACTCCAATGATACTTACACCAACAGGCTCATTGTCTTGCAGTGCCATGCCAAGAAAACCACGATGAGACTGCGTCTTGTTGACAATTTCATGAAAGCTTCGCTGCGCATCATTAGAGGGAATGGCAAACCCGATACCTTGAAAACCCGGGCTATTTTGGTCACTCGAATAAATACGTGAGTTAATTCCTATGATTTCCCCATTTATGTTGACCAAAGGCCCACCCGAGTTACCCGGATTGATCGGAGCCGAGGTTTGTAGCAGGCCCACTTCAATGTCAGAAAGGGGACGCTGTTTAGCTGAAATGATTCCGTCTGTTACTGAGGTGCCTATGCCAAACGGATTGCCTATGGCAAAAACAGCGTGTCCAACCTTGATCTCCGACGAGTCGCCAAATTTGAGGGCTTGAAACGGGCCGCTGTCGTTGATTTTGAGCACTGCGATATCAACCGTGGGGTCTGACCCGATTACCCTGGCTGAGTGAATGGTTCCGTCATGCAGGGTAAGATTAATGATGGGCTTGCCCTGGATCACATGGTGGTTGGTTAACACGTGTCCTTCTTCACTGACGATTACGCCTGAGCCAATCCCTTGAACAGCACGCGGTGGCCCAACATAGGTGCGGCCATAGTAGTCCCTGAATCGTTTTTGGCGAAGCCCCGCGGTATCAATGCTTACCACTGAGGGGACCACTGCATCTACAAGAGCTGCGCTTTCTTGGTTGATGGCGGCAAGAACTTGAACCTCGTTTGCTGAAATGACCGGATTCAAGCGTAGTGTGACTTTTTCTTCTGCTGAGCTTTTGCCTGTTTGCCAGGATGAAAATCGATCAGTGCGTGCTATATACACCGCTAGAAATGCCACGACGAATACAACAACTAAGACAAGGAAACGTCGAAATCCGTCATTCATGTTTTTATTGGGATAAGGGCTGAATACGCATCAATGATGCAAATGATTAATGGCAATATTTATGGGAAATCTGATGAATGCAACACGAAAAAAATAGGGGTAAGCCCCAGTGCCGCTTCCTTCACGATTTTTATGGGTAGTTGCAGACGGGAGATCTCTCTCATCCGGCCGGTCCTCACTTGCCGATCGGGTCTTGCCCCGGTTCTTCCGGTGCATCTTTGAGATCATTCGCAATCAATTCGTTGAGCTCGTTAGCGCGATTTTGCATCTCAATATAGAGCTCCTGAGCGAGCTTCTGGGCAGATTGGTTGTTGGGGCGCTTTTGGATACGCTTGCGAACGAGGGCTAACTTGCGAAAGTCATTGGCGAGTTCGAGTACATCATCATGAAGAGGCTCATCAGCTGGAGCGACAAGAGGCTCCAGGTAGTCGATTTTTTCACGAGCAGCTTCATGTGTTTTTTCAAGTCCCTCAATATCCGGCTTCTCGAATTGCGAGGCCAGCTCACGTTTTAATCGCTCGATAAGAGGCAGAAGTTCATACCGCAGGGCTGTCGCATTGAGCTGTATGGGTCTATTGCCACTTCCCTGCAGGAGTAAAATAGAAGCTGACAGGTGCTCGGGGGCTAGCTCGGCGATTTGTTCCAATCCAGACCTCACGTTATGATCAGCGGCAAGCTGGGAGACATTGTTATGTGTGGCTAAGCTTTGAATAGCACTGAAAATCCTGCTTGCCTTGAGTAGACCCTCGTCACTGCGCTTTGTTCCGGCGGCAACAGCGTCTTTGATGTTGGACACGGCGATTACTTCCCATCGGATGAAAAAGTCGGGCTCTTCGTAAACAAGGATTTGCTTCATTAATTCAACGCTATCTATCGATACGATAAGCCTGCCTCCGTTCTGCACTTCCCTCAGTTTGGCCAGCTGTTGCCAGAAGTCATCGGGTTCGATCACTTTCCCTGTACGAGTGATGTTGGCCAGAAGACAAAGGTCTTCTCGCAGGGGCTTGTTAGCTAGTGACGCTTCAAGCATTAATGCGAGCGGGCTCAACAATGCTTGCTGCATGCGCATGCTAAAGCCGCCGTCTGGGAAGCTGATTGAGCCATGAAAATATGGAGCATTTGCTTGTCTGTATTTGATAAGCGCGGGCATCAGCTCATTGAGTAAACCAAAAGGCGCGCCCGTGGTCTTAAGAGAAAAAAAGTATTTTTGTGCTTCCTCAGCCTTGGGTGGCCCAAGTTTCAGAGCCATGCTGGCTAGCTTTGCGGTGGCTACGTTTTCCTGTTTGGGATCACTATTGAGAAGTGTCTCGAGATTCTCGTTTTTTTCTTGGACGATGATGGGAAGAAAAATGGATTGTTCAGCGAGATGAAAGTGGGGAGCGCTTTTTTGAGGCGGAGTGTTTTTTTGTGGAGGGGGTGGCGTGATTGTTTTTTTCGGTTTATCTTCAGGGAGTTTTTTCTCGGTTGCCTGGTATGCCTCAAGTGAGGAAATGGCACCTCTCCAGTCAGCTTTGTCCGGCTGATTGGCTGTCTGAGTTCCCAGTGGTTTGAGAGCATCACCAATGTGCAGTGCAAGTCTGTTGGCTTGTTTGCCAGCTTGGGGATTGAAAAACAGCTTTTGGTAATTTCTGACGCTTGCTATGGAATCATTGATCTGACTTTCCGGGGCGGCAGGCGGCACCTTGCCAGCGACCAATGCTTTGCTGATTTCGTGCGAGCGATGATTTTGCGGATCGAGTTGCATCGCAAGCAGCAGTAGCCTGGCAGTAGCTTGCTGGTTGGCTGCTGATGCATCGTGTTTTCTCAGCGCAATGGTGATGAGGGACTTGCCAATTTGCTGGGTGCTGTGCTGGGGAAGAGGAATGTTTTCAAGCTCGAAGAGTTCGATGTTCTCATTGGGCTCGATATACTTGGCTGCCGAGCTGGCACCTGGGAGCAAAGCCAAAATCATAAAGGCAATCATGATGCGGTAGCTGGTGCTTAAGGATCTCATGCGAGTAGGTGCTGGCAACGACGATGCGTATACTTAAGCCAGTGCTGGTGTATTTCAAGAGCCAATCAATAAAGCAGTATATAGCAGACAGGTGACTAATATCATTTTATGCGTGATGTGCGAGCCAAGCTATGATTTGCATAGGGCATGTCAAATTCTGCTGCCCCTCTGATTGATTACCTCCGTCAACTTGAGGCACGCGGTGAGGAGTATATCAGTGTTGACGATGAAGCACGTAAGATTCTGCGTGCGTTTTATATGAGAGCACGCAGTGGGGTTGTAGCCTCAGGGCCATCTTCAGGCAGTGGCAAGCCTATGCCCGACACGGCAAAAAGGTCCGGCGAGGTGCTGACTGCGAGTAATGCCAAGCCTCAAACCGAGGTATTGGCACCAAGTTTGGATCAACCTTTGCCTAGTGGGTCCGGTGCGGCGGAAAAGATAGCTTCATTGAAGCAGCAGGTCGCCAAGTGGGCTCCGCTCCAGGAACTGACTGGTCTGCGTAAAACCATGGTATTCTCAACGGGAAATCCAGAGGCGGATATCATGTTGGTTGGGGAGGCGCCAGGTTATGACGAGGAGAGGTTGGGGGAACCCTTTGTCGGTAAGGCCGGACAGAAGTTGGATGGCATTCTCAAGGCGATGGGCGTGGAACGCAAGGATACGTACATCAGTAACATCGTGAAATTCCGCCCGGCGATGCCAAACCAAACCACCAACAATCGTAAGCCGACACGCGAAGAGATGGATGCGTGTATGCCGTTCATCCGTGAGGAGGTCAAGGTGGTGGAACCCAAGGTAATTATTGCTCTGGGTGGCACCGCAGCCGAGGCGCTGCTGGATTGTGAGGACACCGTGGCAAGCATGCGCGGTAAGTTTCATGACTACGCCGGTATCCCATTGCGGGTGACCTATCATCCGTCCTACATTTTGCATAACGAGGCCACCTCGGAAAAACGCAAACTCTGGGAAGACATGTTGGCGGTCATGGATTTGCTGAAGATGCCTGTGAGTGAGAAGCAGCGAGGGTTTTTCACCTAGGAGGCATAATCCAAACTTGCACTGTAGTTTGATATGCTGTCAGTTCATGGCATGCAGACAAGTCACCCGTTTCTTGCAGAAGATTACCATATCCAGTGGTCCACGCTAACACCTGATCACGTTGAGGCTGATATCGACAAGGCGCTGGAAATCGCCGAGGCTAACCTGGAGAAGATTCGCAAGCTGGATGTGGGGGATGTTCATTATGAGAACACCTTTGGCATACTTGAAGCTGCTTCCGAAGTTCTCGATCGTGCATGGGGCCGGCTTAACCACCTTGATGCCGTATCCAATAATGAACAGCAGCGGGCCGCCCTCAACGCGGTATTGCCCAGAGTGACCGCGTTTTATACCTCCATCCCGCTTGATGAATCCGTCTGGGAAAAACTGAAGGTCTTCTCGGAGTCAGACGATGCAAAAGCACTTGATGCCACCCATCGCCGCTATGTCGAGGAGACTAGTGCCAGTTTTATCCAGTCCGGAGCGGGTTTGGAGGAGGATAAAAAAACACGGGTGATGGAAATCCAGTCGAGGCTCTCGGAGATCACCCAGAAGTACAGCGAAAATGTATTGGATTCTACCAATGCCTGGGAGCTGGTTATTGATGACGAGTCACGCTTGACGGGTCTGCCAGAGTCAGCCAAGGCGGCGGCTGCCGCGGATGCCGAAGGGAAGGGGCACAAGGGCAAGTGGCGCTTCACCTTGCAATACCCTTCGATGGGCCCGGTATTGCAGTATGCCGATGACGATGATCTGAGGCGTGCAGTATGGGAGGCGAATGGCACGGTTGGGTATGGTGGGGATTTTGATAATACCGCCCTCATCTGGGAAATTCTGGAACTGCGCCAAGAGGAGGCCGGGTTGCTGGGGTATGCAAACTTTGCAGACCTTACTCTGGAGAGACGCATGGCGCGCGGTAGTGAGACAGCATTGAAGTTTGTCGAGGACCTGCACGCAAAGATTGTCGGTGCCTTTCACGAGGACACGGCGGAACTTGAGGCCTGGAAGGCGACCCGGACCGGTGAAGAGCCAGGGCCGATGCAGCCGTGGGAGACCAGCTACTGGGCAGAGAAACGCCGCAAGGCGGAGTTCGATTACGACGAGGAGGAACTCAGGCCTTATTTCCCGCTGCCCAGTGTGATGGAGGGAATGTTCGGCATTGTTAGCAAGCTCTACAACATCCGTATCGAGGAACGTGAAACCGGGGGTGACATCGAGGTGTGGCACCCCGAGTGCTGTTTTTACGATCTCTATGATAACGCCACGGAAGAGTTGTTAGGTTCTTTTTACGCGGACTGGCATCCGCGCGAGAGCAAGCGTGGCGGAGCTTGGATGAATAGTTTTGAGACCGGTCTGCCGGCGTGTGAAGACAAACCGCGCGAACCACATCTTGGCCTTATGGTGGGCACCATGACCAAGCCGATTGGCGATAAGCCGGCCCTAATGGATCACCGCGAAGTAGAAACCATTTTTCACGAGTTTGGACACCTGCTGCATCACTTGCTCGCAGATGTCACGGTGAAGTCGCTCTCGGGAACCAATGTTGCTTGGGATTTTGTCGAGCTGCCCTCCCAGATCATGGAGAACTTCTGCTGGGCGCGTGAGAGCTTGGATCTCTTTGCCCGTCACCATGAAACCGGGGAAACCATTCCAGAGGAACTCTATCAAAAAATGCTGGCCGCCAGAAATTACATGAGTGCCACAGCATTCATGCGCCAGCTCTCACTGGGCAAGCTGGATCTGGAGCTGCACACGAATCTAGGACAGTATCGCGGCAGGGATCTGGATGAGGTGGACCGCGAAATTCTAGCCGCTTACAAGGCGAAATTGGCAACCGAGGGGCCGACCATGGCACGCCGTTTCAACCACCTGTTTTCCCACCCTATAGGTTACGCCGCCGGTTATTACTCCTACAAGTGGGCTGAAGTGCTCGACGCCGATGCCTTCACCCGGTTTCAGGAGGAGGGGATTCTCAACCCCGTGACCGGGCAGGCATTCAGGGAGAGTATCCTCAGCAAGGGGAACTCGGCGCCGGCGGAGGAGCTCTATCATGACTTCATGGGTCGCCACCCTGAGCAGGCCGCATTGCTGGAACGCTCGGGGCTGGCATAGTGCCGACTAGCTCGTATCAGTCCTCGGTGAGCTTGGAGCCCCACCAGTTTTTGTTCGGCACGTAGTTTGCGTTGAGATAGCGGGCGTGGGTTTTTTCAAGCTGTGCTTTGCGTTGCTTGATATGGGTCTGCTGGTATTTTTTCTTCGCGACCGGGTTGTAACGCTTGTCCTGCTTGGGGATTAGGGCTCCCGTTTCCTGGAGCCAGGTATCGAGCTCCTTGCGCAGACTTTGCGTGAGTTCCGGCTTCTCGGTCGCGAGATTGTTTTGCTCACCGGTGTCGGCACTGAGTTGGTAGAGCTCGTTACGCCCGTCTTCGTAATAGTAGATGAGCTTCCAGTCGCCCTTGCGGATGATGGCGGAGGGTTCACCTCCCTGGTTGCCGTAATGGGGGTAATGCCAGAACAAGGCGCGCTCGGCAATCTCTCCACCCTCAAACAGTGGAACGAGACTTATGCCATCCACATGTTGCTCGGGCATTGCGGGCAGGCCTGCGAGCTGAAGTATAGTGGGGAAGAAGTCAGTGCCCGTTACCGGAGTGGCACAGGTCGAGCGGGCCTTGGTCAGGCCAGGGGCCTTGATGTAGTAGGGCTGCTTGATGCCCCCCTCCCATTGGCGTCCTTTGCCTCCGCGCAGAGGCAGGCAGGAGGTGGCATAGGCGTCCCCTGAGGAAACGCCACCGTTGTCGGAGGTAAAGATGACCACGGTGTTTTCCGCAAGGCCGAGCTCATCGAGAGCTTTGAGCACAATGCCCACGGCGTCATCCATGGATTCCATCATGCCGGCGTAGATCGGGCAGTCCTGCACCTGGCGCA
>JBDQHQ010000033.1:0-13456 GCA_040264795.1 Akkermansiaceae bacterium
GAACTACTCGATGAAATTGTCGCCATTGCTCCGGAAAGCAGGATTGGAAAATTTGCCAACGACTTTAAACCCAAGCTCGCAAAAATGAAGCAGGACGCTGCCAAGCCCAATAAGAATCCTGCTCATGGGCAGCCCGGACACGTGTGTGATGAGAATGAATGACAGGCAGTTTTTATCAGTTACTCCCCCAGACTCTGGCAAACTCGGCGATAGCATCGGCGAAACGTACTGATGTTCCCAGCGCCGGAGCCAAGCGTAATTGGTGATTGCCCAGCTCATGAGTGAACTGCTGTGGTTTGACATTTGCAGCAATACCTAGATCTGCGGGAATATCCCATCCCCCATGCTGGCCGTCATTGAGCAAATAAGGCACCACAATAACCTGTTTGTGTTTAGCTACCTGCTGCCAGTCAGCCACCACAGGAGCTTCCTCAAGCCATAGATCGGCAACCTGCCCCCATGATTCTCTTGCACGTAGCTCGCCGAGGTGGTGTAAAAGAGTCTGTTTTGAACATGGGTTTTTACCTGAGCCATGGCCGACTACCAGAAGGCTGGTTTCATCCTTGCCCCATTCACCCAACAAGGCCTGGGCTGCTTCTTGAAGCAACTCCCCCATCATGGGATGACTCCCCACTGGCGGGGTAATATGACAATTTCCCCAAGCGGCTTGCAAAGCCAACTTTGCCGGAATGACCTTACGGGTAAAATAGCCTTCTGCTAGAAAGTCAGGAACAATCATGATCTCCCGATGCTCAAGACCATCGAGACAATCATCAATGAAAGGGCTCTCCTTGAGAAAAGCACACCGAACATCGGCAAAACAACCTGTCTGAGCGAGAATTTCAGTGTGCCTGCGCACGGAAGCCGATGAATCAGGATGCTTGGAGGAACCATGCCCTAGAATGAGCAATGTTGATTCTGTCGGTTTACTCACGATAGGAGGCCAAGATCAAATTTGAAAATCCGGGGCATCGGAATCAAGGTGAAGCCCACACTCGTATTTCTCTCCGGCAAACCTTGAGCTCTCAGCAGAGCCCCCGTCTGTAACCGGAGAAGTCGAATGCCAGTCTCCCATGGTTTCGTAACCTTGTGCCTCAAGCGGATGCTTGGGCAGGTTATTGTCATAGAAGTACGCCGCTATTTGAGCATCCGCCCAATCCAGAATAGGGTAGACTTTCATCGTGCTTTTTTGCTGCTCGGCAAATTGACGATGGGCTCGCGTACTGGAGTGAGAACGACGCAGGCCGCTGATCCAGATATCCGCACCGAAGTCCTTGAGTGCCCTGTTCATGGGCTCAATCTTATTGATCAGGCTATACTGTGAATTACCTTTATCTCCCTGCTCCCATAGCTTGCCGTAAAGAGCCTCTTGCCGGGCAGCCGTCAACTTGGGCTGATATACTTTAACTTCCAGGCCAAAAGCATCAATGAGCTGCTCCGCATATTGGTAGGTTTCAGCAAACAAATAGCCGGTATCAATCCATATGATTGGAATATGCGGGGCGTGCTTACGCGCCAGATCAAGCATGACAGCGGCCTGCAGACCAAAACTGCTGCTCAGTAAGAGACGTGACCCATACTGCTCATAGAGCCAGATCATACGCTCTGGCGCAGACATCTCACTGAAGGTGGCATTCACCTTCTCAACATCTGAAGCACTTTGGATCGGGTTGTTCATCGTAATCATGATGTTTTCACTTCCTCCACATTATCGTGGAAATTATTGCCTGCAGTCGTCTCCTTGACGTATCCGGCCCGGATGACAAAGTCGCCAAAACGCTCTCCTTCTTCACGGCTCTTGGCATAGTCCTTGATAATCGGAGCCAGCAGCTCCTTGATCTCGCCACTGGGCACTGACTGACGGTAAAGCTTATTGAGACGCTGCCCTGCAAATCCGCCACCCAGATAGACATTATATTTGCCTGGTGCCTTACCCACAAAGCCAATCTCTGCGAGGTAGGGGCGTCCACATCCATTCGGACAGCCCGTCATACGTATGGTAATGGCGTCATGACGCAAGCCGGCCTCCTCAATCACCTCTTCGAGCTCAGTAATGAGGTCAGGCAGATAGCGCTCTGCTTCAGCGAGAGACAGTCCACAGGTGGGGAGAGCGACACAGGCAATGGAGTTGAGCCTGAGTGCTGAAAGGTCCCTGCTGTTGAGAATGCGGTGCTCTTCAAGGAGGGCCTCGATCGCAGGTTTTTGATCCTTGCTGACATTGGCAATGACCAGATTCTGGTTTGCTGTCATACGGAACTCTCCCTGATGCATTTTGGCAATCGTGGCCAAACCGGTCTTGATTGCTGCAGATGGAGTGTCACGAACACGACCACCAGGGATGAAAAGGGTGTAGTGATGCTTGCCTTTGTCATCTTCCACCCAACCAAAGCGGTCACCATTATATTCAAACTTGAAGTCACGAGCAGGCTCCAGCTTGTAGCCCAGATACTCTTCGAGTTTATCTAGGAACCCATCAGCGGTCATGCGCTCTACGGTGTATTTGAGGCGGGCTTGCCTACGGTCTGTACGATCTCCGAAGTCACGCTGAACAAGCATGACTTTTTCAGCAACGTCGACAGCCTTTTCCGGAGTTACAAAGCCGATGAGGTCTGCAGTCCTGGGGAAGGTTTCTAATTTGCCGTGCGTCATCCCCATGCCACCACCCACGGTAACGTTGTAGCCAAGGATCTTGCCGTCCTCGACAATGGCAATAAAAGCAAGACATTGTGCGTAAATATCAGTGTCGTTCGCGGGAGGAACAGCGACGTTGATCTTGAACTTACGTGGCAGGTAAGTCTTACCGTAGAGAGGTTCTACTTCCTCCTCACTGGTAACCACCTTCTCTTCATCGAGGAATATTTCATGATATGCACGACTACTTGGCAGAAGATGTTCACTGATGTTTCGTGAAAGCTCAACAGCCTCTGCGTGGACATCACTCAGGTGAGGGTTGGCATTACAGATGACATTGCGGTTCACGTCACCACATGCTGCAATGCAATCCATCGCTGCTTTGTTCATCCCCTGAATAGTAGCCTTGAGGTTGTTCTTGATAACTCCATGCAACTGCCATGTTTGGCGGGTGGTGATCTTGAGCGTGCCATTGGCGTATTCATCGGCCAGACGATCCATTGCCAGCCACTGCTCAGGCGTGGAAACCCCACCAGGGAGGCGAACACGGATCAGGAAACTAAAGGCCTTTTCCAGCTTCTTTAAGCGGCGCTCCTTACGAACATCACGGTCATCCTGCAAATACATGCCATGGAACTTGCTTAATTGCTGACTGTCCGCGGTGATTGCTCCCGTGCTGGTATCGGCAATCTCCTCGGCGAGTGTGCCACGTAAATAGTTACTGTTGATTTTCAGCGGCTCATTGGCCGACAACTTTTTCTCTTTGCTCATAATGATAATCTAAATGGGGCTTACGATAGCCTCTGGTTAAATGGGCTGGTTATTGGCTAATAGACGTCTCTTTGGTAACGTTTTTCTTTTTTTAGTGCCGCAACATAATCTTCCGCTTCCGCCGCACTCATCCCACCCCCATTAGCTACAATATCGAGAAGTGTCTGATGCACATCCTTAGCCATGCGTGAGGCATCCCCGCAAACATAGAAATGGGCGCCCTTTTCGAGCCAGGCCCAGACATCTGCAGCGTGTTCGGACAACTTGTCTTGGACATAGACCTTTTCAGGCTGGTCTCTGGAAAAGGCAACATCAAGCCTGCTCAAATGCCCGTTCTTGAGATAATCCTGCCACTCAAGCTGGTAGAGAAAATCCTCATTATAATGCTGATCCCCAAAGAACAACCAGCTCTCCCCGGAAGTCTCTTCAGCAGCGCGCTGCTCCACGAAAGCACGAAACGGCGCAATGCCCGTGCCGGGCCCCACCATAATCACAGGAGTATTGCTATCCTCCGGCAGGCGGAAGTTTTTATTAATGTGAGTGTATACAGATACCTTGCTACCTTTAGGTGCATCATCCGCGAGGCAAGTAGAGGCAACTCCCTTGCGCTGTTTACCATGAGTCTCATACCTGACAGCGGCAACAGTCAAATGCACTTCTCCCGGGTGAACTTTGAAGCTCGAAGCAATCGAATACAAACGCACCGGCAGTTTTCGCAGAATATCAACGAACTGCTGCGCAACCAATTCCTTGGCTGGAAACGATTCGAGCAAATCAACAATCTGACGACCATGGCTCCACTCGATAAATTTCTCTTTGGAATCAGGCGACAATAAATCTGCCAACTCCTCGGAGCCACTGATCTCCTGCCAGGCAGTTGCGACTTTGCGCGACAAACCTGTGATATCGAGCTGATTTGTCAGGGCGTTGACCAGTGATAATTCCCCTACTCCTTTAAGATCGACCACTGCATCACCATCAAGCCCGCCAGCAGCAAGCAGCTCTGCAACGACGTCCTCGGCATTGCGTGGAACCACGGCAAGCACGTCTCCGGGCTCATATTGCAAGCCTGAACCATCGAGGGACAATTCTATGTGATAGGTTTCTTTGGCGGAGCGTGATCCGCTGAGCAGCAGGTTTTCAATCACCTCTGCAGGATAGGGATTCTTTTTACCATACTCGGTCTGCTTGACCTCACCACTCGGAACCGGATGGGACACCGCGGAACTACTGCCAAATTCAGTCCATACAAGCTGGTTCCAAGCTGAAAAAGATTCATCATAATCAACATCACAATCCACCCGTGCAACAACTCGCTGAGCACCGAGCTTTTCGAGACGGGCATCCACATCCTTACCGGTTTGGCAAAATAAGTCGTAACTGGTATCACCTAGAGCACATACTGAGAAAGCGGTATCCTTAAGCGCTACCTCAGCGCTCATGAGTTCTTTGTAAAAAGGCTCTGCTGTCTCAGGCGGCTCGCCATCGCCCCATGTGCTAACCACTACCAGGAGCTTGGCACAGCCCTCCAAGTCGGCAAGGCTGGCATCGGCCATGTTGAGCAAGCGGGGCTTGTAGCCTTTTTGCTTGGCTTGCTTGGAAAGCTGACTGGCCAATTCCTCGCAATTACCTGATTCGGTTCCATAGAGAACCGTGAGTGCTTCAGCGGATCCAGTGGCAGAAAACTGACCGCTGACAAAGCTGCCCAACCAGCTTAGCTGGTCCGCATTGAGTTCACCCAATACAGCATCAAGCTGTTTTCTCTGCCCCTCATCGAGTGGCGCATCATTTGGTATATCGATCATATTCAAAAGTCTTAAACCTTAGTTTGTTGATAAGGTTACTATGGTTCATGAGTAAAGATGCCCCCTGATTCCTTGAGATGCAAGAGAAATAAACGGAAAATCAGGCCAGCTCCTCCAAAATCGCAGTCACTAATCCTTCAATATTGTGGTCCTGAGCTTCTACAATGCGATCCTGGCCCAAGTCCTTGAGCTTGGCGGTAGTAATTGGACCAATGCTGGCCGCTACACAGCCTTCAGGCCATGGAAGACCCAGATCGTGAAAATACCTCGCCGTTGAGGAACTTGTAAAGGTGATCACATCAGCGCCCCCCTGTGCGAGACGCTCTGCGGCACCTGTAGGGTCATCGGTCTCAGGCTCAATGCGGTATGCAATACACTCGTCAACAATCGCATGCTGCTTGGCCAAGCCGTCGGCAAGTACGGGTCTTGCGTTTTCAGGCCGCACCCAAAGAACGGTCTGGCTATCGATGTCATAATCATTTTCAAATGCCTCCAGCAGACCTTCGGCAATATGGCGCTCAGGGACCAAATCCACGGCGAAATGATATGCCTCGATGGCCTTCTGGGTTCCGGGTCCAACTGCCGCAATACGCACTCCCCCCAGGCTACGTGCATCCTTGTAGAGCGCATAAAACGCATCAAAAAACCGTCGCACCCCATTGGTGCTACTAAACACAAGCCAGTCATAGGTGTGCACATTGGCTACGTGTTCGGCAAACTCACGTTTGTTCTCCGGATTACAGATCCGCAGCACGGGTAACTCGATGACATCAGCACCTAATTCACCGAGTCGATTCACCAGCTCGGGCGCCTGCTCCTGGCTGCGTGTAACCACAATACGCTTGCCCTTGAGAGGACGGTTTTCATACCAATCAATATTTTCCATTTCGTTTATAATGTTGCCAATGACTCCCACAGCGGGAGCCTTGAATTGTTCTTTCTCAGCGATATCAGCAATATCGGCCAATGTTCCGGTGATGGTTTTTTGTCGACCGGTGGTTGCCCACCTAGTCAGCGCTATCGGCGTCTCAGAGCTCGCTCCGTGTTCTACCAGCTTCGCTGTAATCTCACGAAGCCTCGCTACTCCCATCAGAAATATTTTCGTCCCTGGCGCCTTGGCCAGTTGCTCATAATCCAAGTCGCTGGAGGACTTGTCATTTGAATCGTGCCCGGAAAAAACGGTGAGTTGCGAGCCATAATTGCGGTGAGTTAGCGGGATACCCGCGTAGATAGGCCCCGCAAAAGCAGATGAAATGCCGGGAATAATTTCAAATTTCAAGCCTGCCGCAGCAAGTGCCGCTGCCTCCTCTCCACCTCGGCCAAAGATCATCGGATCCCTGCCCTTCAGCCTGACAACCACCTTCCCCTTGCTTACTTTCTCGACTAACAAGTCATTAATTTGATCCTGGGGAACTTTGTGATCAGATGCGCGCTTGCCAACATCGATTTTTTCACACTCAGGCTTCACCCAGGTAAGCAGCTCACTACTACTCAGGGCATCGTAAACAAGCACATCGGCCTGCTCGATACATTGGCGTGCTTTCAAGGTTACCAAACCAGGATCCCCTGGTCCCGCCCCTGCCAGATAACATATGCCACTCATTCCAGACTCTTGAAAAGTTTCCTTGCCACTTTCTCAGCTTTCTTCGCCCTTCCCTTCACCTCGGCCTCGACCGGATCGGCGTTGCTGTGCTCATCAAAGACCCGTGCTTTCATGTGCAGGGTTTTACCATCCAGCCATGAATTGACCCCAACAGGCGTGTGGCATCCCGCATCGAGCAAACGCAGAAACTCGCGTTCAGCCCTGAGTAGGAGCATCGATTCATGATGATTAATTTTATCGATACAGGTCTGGGCATCGGCATCACCCTTGCGGATCTCAAATCCCACAATGCCCTGCCCTGCAGCAGGCATGAATTCATCAGCCGATAGGGCAAAAGCATGCAAACCACCTTCCAACTCAGCATCAAGATCGTAACCCAGCCTCAGCAAGCCTGCCTCAGCAAGCATGATGGCATCCAGCTCATCATGATCACGTAACTTCTGTAAGCGCGTTGGCACATTGCCCCGGATATCGACAAGTTCGATGTCGGGACGCAACCACTGCAACTGCCTCTGCCTGCGCACACTGCTTGTCGCCACAGTAGCACCCTCTCTCAACGCATCCAAACTTGTCGCCTCCCGGCAAACCAGAACATCCCGGGAAGGAGCCCGCTCAAGTGCCCCCGCCACGATGAAGTGCTCTGCAAGCACGGTGGGAACATCCTTCATGCTATGCACTGCGAGATCAATTTCACCGTTTTCAAGGGCTATTTCCAGCTCCTTGGTGAACACACCCTTGTCGAGCTCTCCCTCAGACTTGGCCACCTCTGAGAGAGGGACATCTGTCCGTCTGTCTCCAGTGGTCGTGATAATCTTGCGAACGATCTCACGCTGAGGAAACGCAGCCTGCAAAGCCTGCTCAGTCATCTCCGCCTGGGCGAGTGCGAGGGCGCTGCCACGGGTTCCAACGAAAAGTGGTTTCATGATGCTTGGTTGATCTCCTCTGCAATCATTTGCTCACAGAGTTCGACCTGTTTGGCTCTGGACTCCCTGGCTTCGCTCGCAAGTTGCTGGAGTGTATCTATATCGTAGAGGTATACTTCCTCGATCTCACCAGCTTGTGTTTCAATATCGCGCGGCACTGCAATATCAATCAAAAACAGGGGGCGAAACTTGCGCTTTCTCCGAACTGCCTCAATCTGTGCAGCATGCAGTACCGGCTCGGAAGCCCCGGTAGAGGAGACCACCACATCCACATTGACCAGAGTCTCCTCCCACGCATCAAAAGCAACAACATCGCCCTCCAACTCATCAGCCAAGGATTTGGCTCGCTCGATCGACCTGTTGGTCACGGTCAACTTACTTGCGCCACGAGAAATCATGCTCTGGGCAACGAGTCTACTGGTTTCCCCCGCACCAATGACCATGACGTGGCTCCCATCAAGTTTACCAAAAATTTTCTCAGCAAGGTCAACTGCCACATTGCCAACAGAAGTCGCCCCCACCTGAATACGCGTATTCGTGCGAATGCGTTTTCCCACAGCAAAAGACTTTTGGAATAAGCGATTGAGAACACCTTTGGTGGCCCCAGCCTCCAGGGCTTTTTTGTAGGCGTGTTTGACTTGCCCGAAAATTTCGGTCTCCCCCAACACCATGGAATCAAGCCCGCACACCAGGGCAAAGAGGTGATGTTTAGCATCATCTCCACATTTTTGATACAGATGCGTCATGTCCTCTTTTGTATGCCCCCTGGACAAATGTCCCTGTAATATCTCCAATCCCGTTTGCCGATCTTCAGCTGCAACGTAGATTTCAGTACGGTTACATGTGGATATAACCACCCCCTCAGCTATCGTCGACAACCCGGTAAGCTCTTTGGCCTTGGCTCCCAGCTCTTGCTCAGGCACGGCAAAATGCTCCCTCACTTCAACAGGTGCGGTTTCATGATTAAGTCCCATGCATATCAATTCCATTTAATTAATTAACGGGAAAATCATTAGAGACAGCACGAAGAGCACGACCGCTGCTATTGCCAACTTTCGTGGCGGCATACCGCGCCGCCACTCCACAAGTAAAAGAATTGCGTAGGCCAGCCATTGCCCCAGAGCAACGTAGAGATGTTTGTTTGCTACCCCTGTTTTTTCCATCACCAAGCCACACACAAGACCCAAGGTAAGCAAAGCAAAGCCAAATAAGAGCAGCCGCTTGACGACCTTGCTCAGCTCACGAACCGGCGGGAGGTTGGCAAACAAACCCGTCGTCATGTGTGCTTCTTTCAACTGCCTGTTCAGCACAACAAACATGACACCCGCGACAGCGGCCAAGCCCAATGCTCCGTATGCCAGGACCGAAAAAGCAGCGTGAGACTCCCTCCATCCATCGACCACGGTTTTGCGCTCCGGACTGGTGTCGAGCAGCCCCGGCATTAAAGCCATCGCCAACAGAAAACATACCAGCGGGGCAGTAAAAACACCCAAAAGAGACAAACGGTAGACCGAGCCGATCACCATATAGAACATGGTTAAGGACCAGGCGGAGAAAATGAGCACCTCGCCAGTGTCCCCTAGAGGACAACTGGCACGCATTTCGCCTCGAATGCTCAACACTGTAAGCTGCGCAATGAAACAAAGCAGCATCCACAGCACCGTCCAACGTGACCTGTGACCACGGTGCACAAAGCTCGCTCCCTGCACAGCTGCCACAGCTGCCAGAATTACGGCTAAAATAAGCATCCACCTATCCACAACGACCTGTCTCTTGCACAGATACCTTACGAATTTCAAGCCGATATCTTATCGATATTTTTCGTTCCTACCCTGCTCTTCCATCCATACTGGCATCATCGCATTTTTCTCGTTGTAGAAATTCAGCTGGGCACTTTAATAGTGTAATGAATATCGGGATCCCCAAGGAATTGCGCCCAGGTGAGAAACGTGTCGCCGGCTCACCCAAACTGCTCGAAAAACTCAAAAAACTCGGATTCGAGATCTCCGTGGAATCCGGTGCAGGCGCTGAGGCCAACATTTCCGATCAGGACTGGATCGACGCCGGGGCGAGTATTGTAGAGAGTGCCGACGAGCTTTGGCAACAGAGTGATATCATCATCAAGGTCAATCCCCCCCATGATGATGAAGCGGGCCACTTAACCAAGGGCAAGACCCTGATCAGCTTTTTCTGGCCAGCACAAAACGAATCCCTGATGAAAACCATCGCATCCCAGGGCGCCAATGTTCTGTCCATGGATTGCGTGCCGCGCATATCACGCGCTCAGAAACTCGATGCCCTCTCATCCATGGCCAATATCGCTGGTTATCGGGCAGTCATTGAGGCCGGAAACAACTTCGGCCACTTCTTCACCGGACAAATCACTGCCGCTGGAAAAGTCCCTCCTGCCAAAGTACTCGTCATTGGAGCTGGAGTGGCTGGCCTCTCAGCCATTGGCTGCGCCTCCAGCCTCGGAGCTATCGTGCGTGCCTTTGACACTCGCCCGGAAGTCGCCGATCAGGTCAAAAGCATGGGAGGAGAGTTCATTTACCCTGACATCGAGGAGGATGGCGCCGGAGAGGGTGGCTATGCCAAGGTGATGAGCAAGGAATTCATCGAAGCTGAAATGGCTCTCTTTGCCGAGCAGGCAAAAGAGATAGACATTATCATCACAACAGCTCTGATTCCCGGCAAACCGGCACCGAAGCTTATCACAGCGGAGATGGTCCAATCCATGAAAGCCGGTAGCGTGATCGTTGATCTTGCTGCTGAGCAGGGAGGCAACTGTGAGCTGACTGAAAAAGACAAGCTCGTCAAAAAACATGGTGTAACCCTGGTCGGCTACACGGATTTCCCAAGCCGTATGTCAGGACAGGCCAGCCACCTTTACGCCAACAATATTGGCCATCTTTTTGATGAACTCTGTCCTGAGAAAAATGGAAAGATTGAGCTCAATTTTGAAGACGAGGTCATCCGAGGCACCACGGTTATCAAGGAGGGTGAGATCACTTGGCCGGCACCAGCACCCAAACTCAGTGCCGCCCCACCGGCAGAAAAAAAAGAAGCGGTCATACCTCCTGTAACCGAGCCAGAGAAGTCGGGCAAAAGATCCGGTAGCCTTCTTGGAATTCTCATTGTAGCAGCACTCATTCTCGGCGTAGGCTCTGTCGCTCCTGAAAAATTCATGGGGCACTTCACTGTCTTTGTTCTTGCCTGTTTTGTGGGCTGGCAAGTGATCTGGAATGTCACTGCCGCACTCCATACTCCTCTGATGAGTGTCACTAACGCAATCAGTAGCATCATTGTTCTGGGAGCGCTGCTGCAAGTGGGCAATAGCTCAGGCATCATCGTTGTATTAGCCTCTGTGGCGATTCTCATCACCACCATCAACATCTTTGGTGGTTTTCTCGTTACTCACCGCATGCTTGATATGTTTCGTAAGGACTGATCCGGCATTCACTTTCTCATATCCAACTCAAGATTTATCATTTTATGTCCGAAGGAATCACCACCGCCTGCTACATCGTCGCCAGTATTCTATTTATTCTCAGTCTAGGCGGGCTTAGCGATCAGGAAAAAGCTCGCCGAGGCAACATCTACGGAATCATGGGCATGCTCCTTGCCGTGGGTGCCACCCTGTTTAACGCCTCGGTGGGTAATTACGGCATCATTATTACTGTGGTCATCATCGGTGCTGTCATTGGTGCTATTCTTGCAGCCCGGGTCAAGATGACCGCCATGCCAGAGCTTGTTGCCATGCTTCATAGCTTCGTTGGCCTTGCCGCTGTGCTTGTCGGCTTTGCTACTTTTCTGGATGAAAGCCACGCTTACACGGGAGCTGAGAAAACCATCCAGGAAGTGGAAATCTTACTCGGCATTCTCATTGGCGCGGAGACTTTTACCGGCTCTGTGGTCGCCTTCGGCAAACTCAGCGGCAAGATCGGCGGTGCACCATTACTACTGCCCGCCCGGCATCTTCTTAACCTGCTCATCCTGATCGCCTGTATCGTGCTGGGCTGGATGTTTGTGAATTCCGGAGGCTCTGCTTCCATGACTCCCCTGATCATTATGACCATACTTGCCTTACTCTTTGGCATACACATGGTGGCAGCTATTGGGGGGGCGGACATGCCTGTGGTCATCTCCATGCTCAACAGCTATTCCGGCTGGGCCGCAGCGGCCACCGGTTTCATGCTCTCCAACGATCTACTGATCGTCACCGGCGCCTTGGTGGGCTCCAGTGGTGCGATTCTCTCCATTATCATGTGTCGTGCGATGAACCGAAAATTCCTGAGCGTCATTCTCGGTGGTTTTGGCACCAAGAAATCGAGTGCATCGGCTGGAGGTTCAGCTGACCAGGGTGAAGCGCTCGCCATTAGCGGTGAGGAAACTGCAGACCTTCTCAAGAGCTCCAAGTCTCTGGTCATCGTTCCAGGCTACGGCATGGCGGTCGCCCAAGCGCAGCAATCCGTTGCTGCAATGACTCAGAAGCTTCGTGATCAGGGGGTTAATGTCAGGTTTGCTATCCATCCCGTTGCCGGTCGTATGCCCGGGCACATGAACGTGTTGCTCGCCGAGGCCAAGCTGCCCTACGATATCGTGCTCGAAATGGATGAAATCAACGACGACTTCCCCGACACGGACGTGGTTATGGTCATTGGCGCCAACGACATCGTTAATCCGTCTGCCGAGGATGAGCCGGACAGCCCGATTGCAGGCATGCCTGTGCTCCAGGTATGGAATGCCAAGGATGTGATTGTGCTCAAACGCAGTATGGCAACCGGCTATGCCGGGGTTGAAAACCCTCTCTTTTTCAAGGACAACACCCGCATGCTCTTTGGGGACGCCAAGGCAAGCATTGATAGTGTATCACAGGGTCTTGGCTAAAAAACTAGTTTTGGCCGAGGATTTTTGCTGCTGTAGCAGGCCCAACACTGAATACGCCTGAGCCGGCTGCCTTGGGTTTTTCTCCCTGCTTGGTTTGGTATTGGAATACCTTCACCGGCTTCACTCCTGGCACTTGGGACATCAGATAGACGCGCAAAGTAAGTGGCTCATTGCCATTATAGCCGGGCAAGTCGCTGATTTCATAAACAAGTTCGTTTGCGCCATCTCGAGCACCCCCAATAACCACCTCGGATTGCTGGTTATCCTGAAAACGGTGTTTGCTGATCTTATTAATCCTTACCTTAACCTCTCTGCCCGGA
This sequence comes from Akkermansiaceae bacterium, assembly GCA_040264795.1. Taxonomy (GTDB): domain Bacteria; phylum Verrucomicrobiota; class Verrucomicrobiia; order Verrucomicrobiales; family Akkermansiaceae; genus Oceaniferula. The sequence goes on from JBDQHQ010000033.1 coordinate 12,941, forward strand.
CAATAGGTGTATACCTCGGCAATGTATTTGGCTTTCGGCACTGCCATGGGCTTTAATGGTTTGATTCCCGTAGGCAGGAAATCCTGGGCATCAACGTAGGTGAAATCGCCCGCCTTGATCTGAGGGCGGACATCCTTGAGATTATCGAGATTAATAAATTCAGCGGTATCGTATTTCCAGCCACGACCTTCATAGACGAAGCTCAAGACCAAAAGATTGTCCGTCGGTCCCGGGCCAGCTCCAAAATCAACTTTGCCAAAATACACTGATTTGGCTGTCATGCCTTTACTCCGTGCCCTTAATAAACTGAGCCCCTTGAGTGAAGGTGGCGCTGCAGGAAGATTGAATATATCAGCGGGCCAGCTCCCCTTCTCCGACATGATACGATTTTGCAGTGCCATCCTGCGGTGGGTTGCTGTAGCCTGATACCATGCCTTGTAGTTGAGCCCGACCATCGCCTTTCGCCAATAATCATAAACGTCACCAAGAGACTTCCCCAGCTTGGCTTGCTGCGGA
>JBDQHQ010000034.1:0-13392 GCA_040264795.1 Akkermansiaceae bacterium
CGGCAGGTTCCAGAGTCATGGTGTCCTCATCCCCCTCGGTAAATTGCTGCATTTGCTCATTGAGCTCGGCAATGAACGAGCCGGGTATTTCGGGCACATAGTCACCAAATTTGAGCATGGTCATGACCCCGTGAGTATGGACGATGTTGCGCTCGTTCTCGGCACGGGAGAAAAAGGCAAAAACATAACCCGGGAACATCGCTTCCACCCACCACACTTTTCCTCGCCGGGTCGCCTTGCGATACCGTAAACGAGGACAAAACGAGCGAACACCTTCAAGTTGTTCCATAGCCCTCGCTGCGATGTGCTCACGCTTTGGCTTGGTGCGTATACAATACCAAGCGTGGTCCTCACTGTCCGGGGTAGCTACTTGGTCGATGTTTTTAGCGGTGGTAGTCATGTTTATTCGCCGAGAAATTTTTGCAGCATGGGAAGCACCAGATTGGCTTTGCCCGACCAGCGTTTGATCACTTTGATTCGGTTTTCGTAGAATTCGCGTAGTTCGGGATCGGTCACGGTATCGAGCTCTTTTTCAAGCTCGCCGAGCTTTCGGGTGCCGCTGTTGAGATGGGGACGAACTTGTTCACGAATGAATCCACCGACAAGTTTTTTTAATTCAATATCGGCCTCAAAGTAGGCCTTGCGCTCATTATCGTATTCGACATCACGCACGGCTCCCAGAGTGCGCAGCATTTTGAGCCCCTGACTCGCTGAGCCCTTGCTGATGTTGAGACGCTCCACCAGGTCGGCCATCGTCAAGGGCTTGGGGGAGGCGAACAACAGCCCGAAAATTTCACCCACAGACCCGGGTAAGCCAGCGATTTTGGCGCCGTCTCTGAAGAATGAAATCAGCCGTTGATCAATGGTCAGCGAATCCGTTTCAGGGTGATCTTGTGGATGCATGTCGATGCAAAGTAGCACCTGAAAATCCCAAGTTCAATTTTTTTTGAACAAAAAATCTAACGGTTGTTAAAAATCAAACACTGCAGACATTAAGCAGGCTTTGCCCTGCATTGGTGGATCATAGCTGGGCGCCTCACTGACCCTTGACGGCAGACATGGTGGCAAGACGATCCTTTGGAGTCCCGGCATTGACTTGTTTTGCGGGGCCCTTGAAGTCCAGCGATGCAGCTCCGGTCTGATCAGCAGGGGATGAGGGCTTGCCCGCAGTATCCGCATTAGGATGATAGCGGTAGGAAAGTGTTAACCAGCCGCAAAGAATGGCTGCACTGCATAGAATGAAATTGCGCATCTTGTTCATACCCTGAGTGAGACGGGCATTGCTCGCCTCCGATGGAGGGTGGTAAAAACCTAATTGGTTCATTGCGCAAGACAATTTGCCATCTTTATGAACTTCAGATGGCGATCTCTCTGGTGATGCGTCACTGCATTATAAGCTTGGAATCATAGAACATCATAGCAGACTAGACAGGCTACGGGCGTCACCTGACAAGGGTAGCCGTAGAAATTTCATACCGACATGAACATTATTGATCTACTCAAGGCTCTTAAGGACGAAAGTGTATCGGACGTTTTTCTCTGTGAGGGAAAAACTCCCCAAGTGAGGCATCATGGCAAGTTGGAAACCTTTGCTGAACAGGCTTTGACGAAGGAGGACTTCCAGTCATTCTGTGAGGAGTATCTTCCTGCGGATACTTGGGATAACCTGATAGAAGAGCGGGACCTTGACATTGGACTGAGTCTTTCCCCCATGGAAAGATTCCGTTTGCACCTCGGTTTTGAGCAGGGGGCGGTATCCTTGGTCGCCAGAAAAGTGCCCTCCGGGGCGATGAATTTTGAGGAGCTCAATCTCCCGCCGGTGATTAAAACCATGTTAGAGGAAACCAGGGGCCTTATTCTGGTCACTGGGGCCACGGGTTCGGGTAAAACAACAACGATGGCAGCGATGTTGCACTACCTCAATGGTAACTATCAGAAGCATATTGTGACCATCGAAGACCCCATCGAGTTTATTCACCGGGAGGAAAATAGCCATATCACCCAGCGCGAAATCGGCTCTGACACCAAAGACTTTAGCTCGGCTTTGAGAGCTGTGCTCAGGCAAAGCCCCGATGTCATTTTTATTGGTGAGATGCGTGATCTTGAGACCATCAAGACGGCGATGTCCGCGGCCATTACCGGCCATCTCGTTATTTCAACCCTGCACACAGTGGATGCGGAGCGCACTCTGGAAAGAATACTCAACTATGTTTCAGAGGGTCAGCAGCATCAGTTTGCAATGGATTTATCGAACGCTCTCAAAGGTGTCGTTTCTCAGCGACTTTTGCCAAGAAAAGACGGGCAGGGAATGATTCCAGCGGTGGAGATCCTGGTAAATACCCCGCACATTTCCAAGTTGATCGCCAGTCAGGATATTGAGGAAATCGGAGAGGCAATCAAGGCCGGCAGCTCAGAAGGCATGGTCAACTTCAACCGGGTATTGGTGGACATGGTGGAGCGGGATGTGATCACACCGGAAACAGCCCTTGCCGGAGCGGAAAAGCGTGAGGAGATGAAGCTTCTGATGCAAGGCATGGAAACCGGCATTGACACCTTGCGTGCCAAGGGTGGCGGCATCGAAAAAGGCACAGCCTCGATGAAAAGCCTGCTCAAGTCTGCACTGCATTACGGAGCATCGGATTTGCTGCTCACCGTGGGCAACGCGCCGACATTCAGGGTCAACGGCGATTTGCTGGCCACCAATGTTGCCAGCCTCAATGCGGCTGATACCAGGAACCTTCTGTTGAGCATTCTTAACCGCCGGCAGCGGGCGGATTTTGAGCGGAATAAGGAAGTCGATTTTGCCATGAGCATTACGCTGACCGACGATAATGGAGACCAAAAATACCACCGGTTTCGAGTCAATGGATTCTATCAAAAAGGTACTGTTTCCTGTGCCATCCGCGTGATCAACCAGTTCATCCCCAGCCCAGCCGAGCTTCACATGCCCCAAACCATTATGGACATGGCTACCAAACATCATGGCCTGGTGCTCATTACCGGTCCTACGGGGCACGGAAAGTCGACCACGCTCGCTTGTTTGATTGACCACATCAATGAGACCCGCTCATGCCATGTCATTACTGTTGAAGACCCGATCGAATATGTTCACCAAAACAGGAAGGCCATCATTGAGCAGCGCGAGCTTTATGCTGATACCATGAGCTACCAGAATGCCCTCAAATATATCCTCCGGCAGGATCCCGACGTCATTCTTGTCGGAGAGATGCGTGATCCCGAGACCATTGCTGCGGCACTGACCGCAGCTGAGACCGGGCACCTCGTATTCGCCACCCTTCATACCAATGATGCGGTGCAAACTATTGATCGGGTCATTGATGCCTTCCCCCCTCATCAGCAAAACCAGATCCGGTCTCAGTTTGCCTCCTGTTTGTTAGGTATCGTTGCTCAGAGGCTTTTGCCGAGAAAAAATGGAGAGGGTAGGATAGCAGCGTTCGAAGTGCTCAAAGGTAGCACAGCGATCAAGGCAAACATCAGAGACAATAAGTGTCACCAAATCAAAGCCAGCATGGAAACCTCTCAGAAAGAGGGTATGATTACCATGGATAAAGCCTTGGAAGATCTTTACGAGCAGGAGCTCATCAGTGCCCAGACAGTCAGAGAATTGACAGAGACTAACAAGCTCCTTTGATGAGGATTGCTAACGTCCCATGAGCGCAACGACACTTGGCTCACTGGTTGTGCCGTAGCGATCCACGGCGCTCACGGCAATGGCATTGGGAGTGCCTGAGAGCGTTAAGCGTGTCTGCGAGCCAGGGAGTACTTTAACAGTGAACCAGTTGTTGCCATACCGAGCCTGCACGGCATATTTGGCGGCTCCGCTGACAGCCCCCCATTGGGCATCGGCTTGATTGCGAGCTGCCTTGGCTCTTAACTCCGGCCTCATGGGTTTGGCCTTACTAATCCATGGCATTGGCGGAACCAGAGCTGCGGAAGTGTATTTCTGTTTCACAAGCTGGTCTGAGATACGGCCGCGGTTTTCCCTCAGTGACTTCATGCTCCAGTGAACATGTCCGGCGTAGTTGCGCCCGATGGTGCGAGACAGATCCACTTGATTGAGAATTTCACTGGCTGGCCGGCCCGGGTCTTCTTTGCTGTTGATGCGGGCGGTGGCAATTCCCGGCCAGACAGGCCTCGTTCCCTGGCCGCGCCACCAATCCAGCAGACGGGTGTAGCTCTGTGGCCCCTGAATACGCCAGTAAAGCTGGGGGGCGAGGTAGTCACACCATCCCTTTTGCAGCCATTTACGGGAATCTGCAGCGAGGTGCTCATAGGCATCAACTCCGGCTGTGGTGCCACCCGGGACTCCCGGCCTCCAGATGCCAAAAGGACTAATGCCGACGCGGGCCCATGGCTTGGCTTTTTTTACCGAGCTGTACATCTGCTGCACAAATCCGTCCACATAGCTGCGGCGTTGTGAGGGGTTTTTGCCGTCCGGGAAGTGCGTTTTATGTTGGCCGTTTTTTGCCAAATCCGGGTAAGGGTAGAAGTAATCGTCAATGTGAATGCCATCGATATCATAGCGCCTTGTCACATCAAGAATCACATCAAGGGCGCGTTTTTGAGTGAAGCCACTCGCCGGGTCCATCCACCTGTAAGTTTTGAAATTGCGGATCACCTTGGGGTGAGTTCGGCAAACGTGGTCTCTTGATGTTGGCATCGCAGCATTTGGCAAGGCACGGAACGGATTGAACCAGGCGTGTACTTCAATGCCACGAGTCTTGGCTTGGGAGATGCAGTAGGCGAGGGGGTCATATCCGGGATTTTGGCCCATCGTGCCTGTTAACCAAGGACTCCAGGGTTCAATCCCGGAATCATAGAGAGCGTCGCCATTGGGCCGCACTTGGAAGATGACCGCATTCAGGTTGAGCCTTGCCATCTGGTCGAGGATGGCGCGCATTTCACCTTGTTGAGCACTGCGGGAGAGGCCCTTGCGGCTGGGCCAGTCAATGTTGTGCACGGTGGCAACCCAGGCTCCACGGAACTCACGAGTCACTGTGGGAGGGATTTCCCGACTAGGTGCGTAGTTTTGGCCTTGCAGGGTGACTGAGGAAAGATAGCCGATTACGGCAATAAGCTGGAGAATCCATGGACGTTGCATCAATGAGGTCAATATCCGCCCGATCGCAAACTTGGCAAGGTAAAAGCCTTGGGCGTGATGCTTGGCACACAGATTGAAACATTTGGCTCGCTTTGATCGTAATTTTTCCGAGTTTAGGTGTGCCGTCCTCGACCTCACTAAGATCATGAAAGCCAGAAAGATCACAGCCATTTTTGTATCCCTCCTCGTCTTGAACCTGACTTCTCTGGAGGCTCAGGCTCAAGCCAAGCCCAAACCCAACATCATCCTCTTTCTCATCGATGATCTCGGTTGGGCTGACTTGGGAATCACTGGCAGTAAGTATTACGAAACACCGCATTTGGACAAGCTGGCTCGAGAGGGCGCCTTTTTCACCGATGCCTACGCGGCCAACCCGGTTTGCTCGCCAACCAGGGCCAGTGTGCTCACCGGAAAGTATCCGAGTCGTATTGGCCTTACCAACCATAGTGGTGCACGCGGAGGCATGGGGCCACAATACAAACTCACGCCGCCGGAGGTGGTGGGCAACATGCCGCCCGGGGATGTCACCCTGGCTGAAGCACTCAAGAGTGCCGGCTACACCACCGCCCACATTGGCAAGTGGCACCTGCAGGCCCACCACATGAAGGGGCGGGAGTACTACCCCGAGGCCAATGGTTTTGATCTCAACATCGCGGGACACAAGATGGGTCAGCCCGGCGATTATTATTTCCCCTATACCAGCAAGCAACATCCCAGTACTAACGTGCCGGACATGGAGGATGGCAAAGAGGGCGATTACCTCACCGACGCGCTTACTGACAAGGCGATCAAGTTCATCGAAGATCAGGCAGGGCAGGGTGAGTCGCCGTTTTTCCTCAACTTCTGGTATTATACCGTGCACACCCCAATCATTCCGGATAAATCCAAGCTGAAAAAATACAACCAGAAGGCCAAGTCCATGTGGCTTGACCAGAAGGCAAAGGTCGGCATCAAAGAGCACCAGAGCATCTCACGCGCAGTACAGAGCAGTGCTGCCTACGCCTGCATGGTGGAGAGCATGGATGAGAACATCGGCCGCATCATCGCTACCTTGAAAAAACGCGGCATCTTTGAAAACACCATCATCGTATTTCTCTCTGACAACGGTGGCTTGTCCACCGGCTCCGGGCCGAACTCGCCCACCTCCAGCCTGCCGCTGCGTGCCGGCAAGGCATGGGTCTACGAGGGGGGTATCCGCTCACCACTCATCATCAGCTATCCAGCGGGTCTGAAGCCGGGCCTGAAAGTCAATGAGCCGGCGGTGAGCACCGACATCTACCCGACTCTGCTCGACCTCGCCGGATTGCCGTTGATCCCCGAACAGCATGTCGATGGGCTCAGCCTGAAGCCCTTGCTCAGTGGTAAAAAAGCCATCCTTGGCCGCGAGGCGATTTATTTCCATTACCCCCACTACCACCATATTAACACCATGGGGCCGGCTGGAGCCGTGCGCATGGGGGATTACAAGCTCATCGAGGTTTATGAAAGCGGGCAGTGTGAGCTCTACAACCTGCGCGAGGACATCGGCGAGCAAAAGAACCTCGCCAGTCAAAAACCGGAACTTGTCGCAAAAATGAAAAAGATGCTGCAAGAATGGCGCGAGCAATCGGGATCAAAAATGACGACTCTCAATCCCCGCTACACTGCCGCCAACGACTGGCGTAAGAAAAACTCCAAAGCAGCTAAGTGAGGGCTGGCTCCTGCCGTAAAAGTCCAATGATTTGTCGGAACAGTGCTATTGCTTTCCTCAACAACACTCTTAACATTTGTCTGGCAAAAACCCATTCCCAGTGGAGAGTTTCTGCGAGATGAATCAAGCCAAGCGGCGGTTGAGCGCGGTTGATGGGTCTGATTGCTGAGCGGCGCACCGGGGGTTTGTTTGATACACAAAATAGGGGATAGACTACTCAGGCATTAAAGCTATAATTTCCAAACGTATCACCCAAACAAGGCACTGGTTGAAAAAAACGCTGCCAACACGACGTAAATAGAGCAAAATGAAGATTTCAGTGAGAAATACCGGTTTACGGATGTTACTGGCAGCGGCGGCGGGCATGGGATGCATCGGCAACGCCACTGCCACTGAGCAGGAGCCATTGAACTTCAGCCGGGACATCCGCCCGATTCTCTCTGCCAAGTGCTTCGCCTGCCACGGGCCGGATTCACAAGACCGTGATGCTGATTACCGCATGGACACCAAGGAGGGTGCTTTCGCGGACCTGGGTGGTTATCATGCGATTGTCCCGGGAGATCCTGAGAATAGCGAGATCATCAAGCGCATCCTCAGTGATGATGAAGACAAACAGATGCCTCCACCCAAGCATAAAAAGCCGATCAAGCCTGAAGAGATCGCCCTGCTTAAAAGATGGATTGCCGAGGGAGCCCCCTACACCGGACATTGGGCTTTTGAACCGGTCAAGCGTCCTGAGCTTCCCGCAGTCGCCGAGGCTGAGAATCCTATTGATCAATTCATTGCGACAAAACTTCAGAAAAAAGGCCTCAGCTTTTCTCCACCCGCAAGTCCTGAGACCTTGGTGCGCCGACTGCACCTCGACCTCACCGGCACTCCCCCCAGCTTGCAGGAAGTTGATGCCTTTCTTGCCGACCCGGAGGCGGCTTACACCAGCACTATTGACCGGCTTCTCGGGAGTGACGCCTTCGCCGAGCGCCTCACGCTTGATTGGCTGGACGTAGCGCGCTACGCGGACACTAATGGCTACTCAGTGGATGACCACCGTGAGATGTGGGCGTGGCGGGACTGGGTGATCCAGGCATTCAGAAACAACATGCCCTATGACCAGTTCATCCGTGAGCAGGTGGCAGGGGATCTGCTGCCTAACGCCAGTGCGATGCAGAAAGTGGCCACCGGATTCCTGCGCAACAGCATGAACACCCACGAGGGCGGCACCATTCCCGAGGAGTATCGCGTGTCATCCATCGCGGACAAGATTGACACGGTGTCCACCGCCTTCCTCGGCCTCACCGTCAAGTGCGCCCAGTGCCACGATCACAAGTATGATCCCGTTACCCAGGAGGAGTATTACCGCTTCTTTGCCTTCTTCAATCACTCCAGTGAGCCCGGCATGGGAGCTGGTGGCGGAGGCAATACCAACCCGGTGATGCAGGTAGAGCCCCTCCTGCAGGATAAGAATGCTTTCCAGGCAGACTGTCAGAAACGCATCGATATGCTCGAGCAACACCGGCTCTTCCCGGAGACTTATCTCGGTAAGGCCCGCAAGCAGTGGGAGGCTGCCGTGTTGGCAAAGCCGGAAACCCTCAAGGGCACCGGCTCCAACTTCCCGGTGCACAGTGCTGCCCAGCTCAATGAGCAGTTCAGCAAAGACCCCAAGCTGAAAGGGCAGAACCCATCCTGGATCTGGTTCAACAAGCAGGGCAAGGGTCATGTCTTCAACTACTTCCGCAAGACATTCAAGCTGGATAAAGTTCCGAAGACCGTTCAGCTCTTCGTCAGCTGTGACAACGAGGCGGAAATCTGGATCAACGGTGACCAGCTACAGGGAAACAAGGATTGGCGTGAGCCCACGGTGCTCAACATCACTGGGCGGCTGAAAAAGGGCGATAACCTCATCGCCATCAGGGGCAAGGACTGGGAGTTTGGAGCTGGGCTTGCTGCCTTGTTTGCCTACATGCATTCCTCGGATGGTAACCACCTCGTCACCGACAGCAGCTGGCAGGCTGCATTCAAGTCACCTGAGAAGTGGGAGAGGAAAGCCAACATCGCCGGCTTTACTCCCGCGGCAGTGGTAGCACCTCTGGGTAAGGGTCCCTGGGGGGACGTGCTCGCCAGATACCGCGGGCTTAGAGCCCAGGGCAAAGAGCCCATCCTCGCAGAACTCAGGAAACCCGATCATTTGCGTGATCCCAAAAAGCAACGACAAATCATCACCAGCTTCGGCTTGGACAATCCCGGGATGAGCCTGCTTTCACGCAATATCAACGTGGAAATTGATGTCCTCAAGCGTGCCATGACCTCAGGTAAAACCAGTGTCATGATCATGGACGAGGCCAAGCCGGACCGCAAAACCCACATCCTTGATCGCGGTGAGTATAACAAGCCACTTGAAGAAGTCACTGGCGGGGTTCCCGCTGCATTGGGTGAGCTGCCCGAAGGCGTCAAACCCAACCGCCTCGCCCTGGCTAACTGGTTGGTGGAACCATCCAACCCACTTACCGCCAGGGTGATCGTCAACCGCTACTGGCAGATGATTTTTGGCACCGGGATTGTCAAAACAGCAGAGGACTTCGGCTCTCAGGGGGAGTGGCCATCACACCCCGAGTTAATTGACTGGCTCGCTGCCGAGTTTGTCGCCAGTGGTTGGGACTTGCGCAAGCTCGTCAAGCTCATGCTTAGCTCCCAGGCCTACCGCCAGTCATCACGCATTACTGCTGATCTCCAGGAGGCCGATCCCTACAACCGCCTGCTGGCCCGTGCTCCGAGATTCAGGCTTTCCGCCGAGTATGTGCGTGACAACGCCTTGGCTATTGCCGGCTTGCTCAACCCGAGGGTGGGCGGGCCAAGCTCCTACCCGGTGCAGCCACACGGCCTGTGGAAAGAGATCAGCTTTTATGCCCACGGCCGCTGGACGGCATCCCAGTTCTACCCGGATACCAACCACGATGGCTACCGCCGCAGCATGTATCACTTCTGGAAGCGCACCCTGCCACCACCGATGATGACCACCTTTGATGCGGGTAACCGCGAGACCTGCACGGCGCGCCGCGAGCTCACCAACACGCCACTGCAGTCCCTCGCTTTGCTCAACGCACCCCAATACAGCGAGGCTGCCCACGGGCTCGCCCAGCGCATGATCAAAGTGGGCGATGAACTCGATGGCCAGATTGAACACGGCTTCCGCCTTGCCACCGCGCGCCAGCCCTCGAGTAAAGAGCTGGAGCTGCTTAAGTCTTCCTACAATGAGCAAGTGAGTTACTTTGGTGAGTCGCCGGACAAGCGCGATGGCTATCTGAGCTACGGCCGCGCTCCACTGGGCAAGATGAGCGATGAGCAGAAAAACAAAACGGCCGCTCTAACTGCCGTGGCCTCCTTGATTCTCAATATGGATGAAACCATCACCCGTGAGTAATTTCCCAGTAATGGTATTGTTATCCTAACCAATCACTATCCCCATGAACATAAACGACTTCAAGAACTTCAACCGCGAGATCAGCCGCCGCACTTTTTTGCACCGCTCCTACGGTAGTCTGGGCAGTATCGCTCTGGGTTCTTTGCTCGGTTCTAACAAGCTCTTTGGTGCCTCCAATAAAACAGCGCAGCACCAGGGTCTTGGCCTGCCGAATTTGCCGCATTTCCAGCCCAAGGCCAAGCGGGTGATCTACCTGTTCATGTCCGGCGGGCCATCCCACTTGGATCTGTTCGATTACAAGCCGGAGCTCAAAAAACGCCAAGGTGAGGACTTGCCGGACAGCGTGCGCCAGGGACAGCGCCTCACCGGCATGACCGCCAACCAGAAGAACTTCCCCTTGTTCGGATCCATTGGGGAATTTGCCCAGCACGGCCAGAGCGGCACCTGGATGAGTGATCTCTTGCCCTACACCTCACAGGTGGTTGATGATATCGCGGTAGTTCGCTCCATGCACACCGAGGCGATTAACCACGACCCCGGTATTACCCTGATTAACACCGGCTCCCAGATCCCGGGCCAGCCCAGTGCCGGTGCCTGGGCCAGCTACGGTTTGGGCAGTGACAACCAGAATATGCCATCCTACGTTGTCTTGCTCTCCCAGGGAAATGGTAAAAACCCTGGCCAGCCGATCTTCTCCCGCCTCTGGGGCAGCGGATTCCTGCCGTCCTCGCACCAGGGTGTGATGCTACGCAGTGGCGATGACCCCGTGCTCTACTTGAACAACCCTCCCGGTATATCACGTGAGAACCGCCGCTCCCAGCTCGACAAGCTCGCAGCGATCAATGAGTTGAAATACTCAGCTCAAGGAGACCCTGAGATCGCCACCCGGATTTCCCAGTATGAGATGGCCTTCCGCATGCAGGCGGCTGCCCCGGAAATCGCCGACCTTTCAGACGAGCCCCAGAGTACCTTTGATCTCTATGGCGAGGATGCCAGAGAGCCGGGGACCTTCGCCTACAACTGCCTGCTTGCTCGCCGCATGGCGGAGCGTGGGGTGCGTTTCTCCCAGCTCTTTCACCGCGGCTGGGACCAGCACGGCGCTCTCAATCAACATTTGCGCGCCCAATGCAAGGACACCGATCAGGCATCAGCTGCTCTGGTGACCGACCTCAAGCAACGCGGTATGTTAGACGACACCCTAGTCATCTGGGGTGGGGAATTTGGCCGTACTGCCTACAGCCAGGGTTCACTCGGCAGTGGCCGTGACCACCATGGACGCTGCTTTAGCATGTGGATGGCGGGTGGAGGTATTAAAGGGGGAACGACCTACGGTGAGACCGATGACTTCGGCTACAATATTCTCAAAGACCCCGTGCACGTCCGCGACCTCAATGCCACTATGCTCCATTGCCTGGGCATTGATCACGAACGCTTCACCTACCCCTTCCAAGGCCTCGACCAGCGCCTCACCGGAGTTGAGCACGCTCACGTGGTCAAAGGGGTACTCGCTTAGCCCGCGGGCCAAGCGAGAATAGTGAGTGGTGAATTTTGAATGGTGAATTGACTGTGAGTTGGCCTATTAACCCCTCATATGGGGTATAGTAAAATCCTGGCATCCCGTTACACTCGGGCTCTGTCTGAAAATAAAAAGTCACCCCAATGCATTTCTCCAAAGCTATGATATCACTCAGCCCACTTCACGAGACATTCTTACAAACAGCTCAAAACTTGCGCAAGCTACTCACATTCATCAGCCTGATTGTCTGTCTATGCTTTACGGCGAATGCTGCTGAGCCAGACAAGCTGCGTTGCGAGTATCACAACAACCCACTCGGTATTGATATCACCCAGCCACGGTTAAGCTGGCTACCTCAGTCCGATGCGCGCGGCTGGAAGCAAAGTGCTTACCAGATCCTTTGTGCAAGTAACGAGGCTTCGTTGGCCGAAGATAGAGGCGATCTTTGGGACAGCGGCAAGGTGGCCTCGGGGCAGTCCAACCACATTGTATACGCTGGCAAAGTTCTGGCATCCCAGCAGCAGGTCTTTTGGAAAGTGCGCGTCTGGGATCAAAACGACCAGCCCTCTGCATGGAGCCAGATCGCAAGCTGGTCGATGGGTTTGCTCAATGACTCGGATTGGCAGGCGCAGTGGATTGGTCACGATAACCCCGGGAAAATAACACCGACCCGTGAGGCGGAGCTCGGCGGCAAAGGGCACAAGATCACCATTCGCAAAGCCCTCTACGGCATCAAAGGTAATCCGAAGAAGCAAATCGACATCAAGGCAAAGCTGCAAGCCCATGTCGATGCGGGGAACTTGAGCTTGAAAGTCACCAATGATTTTGCCGGCAAAGACCCGGCCTATGAGGAGAAAAAAGTACTCGAGGCACAATGGCTTGTTGATGATTGGCAAACAGGCACGGTCATCGATGAGAATGCCATCTGTGACCTCACCATCGGCAGACCCAAGCAGTATCTGCCCGCTCCTTATCTGAGGAAGGAATTCAAGGTCTCCCCGGGTGTAAAGCGGGCTGTTGTCTACGCCACCGCACAGGGAATCTATGAGCTCAGCCTCAATGGCCAGCGAGTCGGCAATGACGTCTTCATGCCGGGTTGGACGGACTACCGCAAACGCATCTACTACAGCGCCTATGACGTCACCGATCTCCTCAAAGAGGGACCTAATGCCATCGGGGCCATTCTCAGTGATGGCTGGTTCAGGGGCAACATCAGCTGTGTGGGTCAGAATAAATACGGCAACAAGCTCCGCTTCAAGGCCCAGCTGCATATCGATTATGACAATGGCTCCTCCGAGACGATCGCTACGGACCCGAGCTGGAAAGCGGCCTACGGCCCGATCGTTGAATCCGACATGCAAGCCGGTGAAGTCTACGATGCCCGCCTTGAAATGCCCGGTTGGAGTGCTCCCGGTTTTGACCAAAGCGGCTGGCTGCCCGTCGTCACAGGCTCCGCAATCAAACCTTTGCTCCAAGCCTACCCCGGGGTTCCCGTGCGCGCTGTCAAAGAGCTTCCCGCTATCAAGCTCACCGAGCCCAAGCCGGGCACCTACGTTTTTGACCTCGGCCAGAATTTCTCTGGCTGGGCCCGCTTAAAGGTAAACGGTCAGGCTGGTGACAAGGTGAAGATGATCTTTGCCGAGATGCTC